>NZ_JAEVHJ010000162.1:0-14361 GCF_016802855.1 Micromonospora sp. ATA51
CTGCTCGTCGGCGGCCGGGGCGGTGATGCCCGCGGCGGCCGCGATGCCGGCGGCCGCGGCGTCCAGCCGGCGCCGCAGCGCGATGATCGACTCCTGGGCGCGCTGGGCCTGGTCGAGCGCCTGGTTGCCGCGCTGCGCGGCGGCCACGATCTCGCCGCGCAACTCCCGGCGCACCTGCTCGACCTCGTCGAGCAGGTGCTCGGAGCCCGCCGACTCGCCGCCCTCGGCGCGCAGCGCGATGGAGAGGCCGATCAGCACGACGGCCAGGATGGCCAGCACGGCGCCGAAGCGCAGCGGGCCGTTGCCGTCGGCCACCAGGAGGATCAGCGCCGCCATGGGCGCGAGCGCCACACCGATCCAGAACAGGACGGTCAGCAGCGACGAAGTGCGCTTCTCGGCGGGGGGAACCGGGGCGGGCATGGCTGTGCACAGTACCGAGAGTTCCCGCGGCTGGGAACAGGCCGAACGCACGATCTGGCAGGGACGCGGCACCCGTCGACCGCCACCGCGGACGGTCGCCGACGGGCCACCCAGGCCCGTCGCGACCGGTGGGTCAGCTGGCGGCGAGCGCCCCGTCCGAGGAGAAGACCAGGCCCACGCTTGCCTGGCCGGTCTTCAGGGCGTTCTTGGTCTGCGGACCGCCGGCGTCCAGCGAGCTGAACGAACCGGCCTTGAAGTCGTAGACCTGGACCAGGCCGGCCTGGCACTTCGGCCGCTGCGGGCACTCCGGCGGGCCGGCCAGCACGGTGGCCTGGCCGGAGCACTTGCTCGCCAGATCGGAGAGCGTGGCCACCTTGTACTTGTCGGCGAAGGCCTTGGTGACGGCGAAGGCGTTCTGGTCCTGCGCCGCGGACGGCTTGCCAAAGGTGATCCCGGCCTTGTCGCCCTCCGCCTTCAACGCGCTGACCGTCTTGTCCAGGTCGGGCGCGGAGACCGGCTGGGCGTTCTGGCCGTTCGCCTTGGTGTTGAGGAACTCGGCCATGGTGGCCGCGTACTCCGGGACGACCTGGATCTCGCCCTTGGCCAGGGCGGGCTCGTAGAGCTCCCGGTTGCCGATGGTCTGCACCTTGACCTGGTAACCGGCCGCGGTGAGCGCGATCTTGTAGAGCTCGGCGATGGTCTGGCTCTCGCTGAAATTGCCCGCGCCGACGGTGAACGCGCCGCCCGGGCCCTTCTCGATGCCCTCGGTCAGGTCGTTGGAGTCGGCGAACTCCTTCGCCGCGACCTGCGGGGTCTGCCGCTCGACGTCGACGGACTTGTTCAGCTCGATCAGCTTCGGGGTGTCCAGCTTCTCGGAGACCTTGTCCAGCGCGGCGACGAGCTGCGGGCTGGCCGCCTTCGCGCTGATCGCCGGGAGGACGTTGTCGGTGTTCTGGAGCTTCTTGTCGTCGGTGAGGACGACCAACTGGTCACCCTTGACCGGGGCGCAACCGGCCCCGGAGGCGCCCTTGTCGGGCGCTTCGGTGCCGGACGAACCGCCCTTGCCGCACCCGGTAAGGAGCCCGGCCGCGGCCAGGGCGCCGACCGCCCCGATGGCCAGCCTGGTACGTGCGCGCATCAAAGCCCGCCTTCCGTGTCCCGGCGCGACCCTTCCGGGCCGGCCGCGTGTCCGACGGGCGATCGTCCACTGATGCGCCCGCAAGGTCCACCCAACATCTTGCCCGGGGGGACCGACAACATGTGGCGACCTTCGTCACCGGATCGTCACCCGGTCCCCGGCGGGCGCCGCCGGGGCGTACCGGCGGGTCAGCCGCCACCGGTGACGGCGTCCGCGGCCCGGCGGTCCCCGCCGCCGCGGGCCCGGCGCAGCGGGCGCGGCGTGGCCACCCGCTCGACCAGCGCGAGCAGCAGCTCCACCAGCACGGCGAGCCCGGCCACCAGCACGCCGCCGGCGATGATCTGGCCGCCACCGGCCGCGATGTCCAGCCCGAAGCCGGCCCGGATGATCTGACCCAGCCCGCCGCCGTTGACGAAGGACGCCAGCGCCGCGGTGGCGACCACCTGGACCGCGGCGGTACGAAAGCCGGCGGCCAGGTACGGCACGGCGAGCGGCAGCTCCACCCGGCGCAGCAGCTGCCCCCCGGACAGGCCCATCCCACGCGCCGCGTCCCGGGCCTCCGGATCGGCCTGCCGCACCCCGGTGTACGCGTTGGCCAGCAGCGGTGGCACCGCGAACACCGCCAGCGCGACCACCACCGACGGCGGCCGAAACCGAGGAAGGTCAACGGCAGGATGGTCAGCAGGGCCAGGGTCGGGATCGCCAGGCTGACGTTGGAGATCAGCAGCACCCCGCCGCCGCCCCGGCCGGTGTGCCCGAGCCAGAGCCCGAGCGGCCAGGCCACCAGGCAGCCCAGCAGCACCGCCGCGGCGGACATGCTCAGGTGCTCGCCGAGCCGGTCCAGGATGCCGCCCGGGTTCGTCCAGTTCAGCGGGTCGTTCAGCCAACGCACGGCCTGTTCGATCGCGTTCATGAGACGCGCCCGCGCAGCCACGGCGTGAGCAGCCGGCCGACCCCGGCGAGGACCAGGTCCAGCACCAGCGCGAGCAGGACGCAGAGCAGCGTGCCGGTCATGATCTGCGCCTTGTAGAAGTTGTTCTGGAAGCCGGCGAAGATCAGCTGGCCGAGGCCGCCGCGACCGACCACCACGCCGACGGTGACCAGGGCCACCGTGGAGACGGTGGCCAACCGCAGGCCGGTGAGGATGCCGGGCAGGGCCAGCGGCAGCTCGATCCGGAACAGCCGGCCCCAGCGGCCGTACCCCATCCCCTCGGCGGCCTCGCGGACCTCGGGGGGCACCTGGTTCAACCCGGCCACCGCGTTGCGGACGATCACCAGCAGGGCGTAGAGCACCACCACGCTGAGCACGGTCAGCACGCCGATGCCCAGATAGGGCGCGAGGAAGGCGAACAGCGCCAGCGAGGGGATCGTGTAGAGCACGCCGGTGAGAGCCAGGATCGGCCCGGCGAGGGACCGGAACCAGTACGCGGCCACCGCCAGCGGCAGCGCCACCACCGCGGCGATCAGCACCGCCCGGGCGGTCAGCGAGGCGTGCTCGCGCAGCGCGGTGAGGATCGTGTCAGAGTTGTCCCGCACGTACTGCCAGGAGAACCACGGGTTCTCCGGCTCGGCCCGGTAGCTCAGGTGGAGGGACACAGGTGGACGTTACCCCGCAGGCCGGCGGCGACGCCGGACACGGCGCGGCCTCGATCACCCTGGAGGGCATCCGCAAGCGCTACCCGGACGGGACCGAGGCGGTGCGGGAGCTGAGCCTCGAGGTCAAGGCCGGGGAGCTGGCGGTGCTGATCGGCCCGTCCGGCTGCGGCAAGTCCACCGTGCTGCGGATGATCAACCGGTTGATCGAGCCGACCGCTGGCCGGATCCTGCTCGGCGACGACGACGTCACCCGGGTCGACCGGTCCGGCTGCGCCGCCGCATCGGGTACGTGATCCAGAACGTCGGTCTCTTCCCGCACCAGACCGTCAGCGCGAACGTGGCCACCGTGCCCGGCCTGCTCGGCTGGCCGCGGGAGCGGACCCGCCGGCGGGTCGACGAGCTGCTGGACCTGGTCGGCCTCGACCCGGCCCAGTTCGGCCGCCGCTACCCGCACGAGCTCTCCGGCGGTCAGCGGCAGCGCGTCGGGGTGGCCCGGGCGCTCGCCGCCGACCCGGTGGTGCTGCTGATGGACGAGCCGTTCTCCGCCGTCGACCCGATCGTCCGGACCCGGCTGCAGGAGGAGTTCCTCCGGCTCCAGGCCGAGGTCCGCAAGACGATCGTGCTGGTCACCCACGACCTGGACGAGGCGGTCCGGCTGGGCGACCGGATCGCGGTGCTCTCCCAGGGCGGCCGGCTGGAGCAGTACGACACCCCGGCCGCCATCCTCGGCTCGCCCGCCTCGCCGTTCGTCCGCGAGTTCGTCGGCGCCGACCGGGGCATCCGCCGGCTGGCGGTCACCCCGGTCACCCGGGAGGTGCTCGACCCGCTACCGGCGGACGACGGGTCGGACCTGCCCGCGGTGCCGCTCGGCGGGTCGGCGTACGACGCGTTGGGCGTGCTGCTCACCTCGGCCGCCGAACACGCCGTGGTCACCGAGGACGGCCGCCCGGTCGGGCTGCTCAGCCGGGACCGGGTGCTGACCCTGGGAGCCATGGCGGGCTGACCGGGCCTCGCCCGGCGGTTCCGGCGTCGAGCGCGGCCCCCGCGACGGGGGCGGGCGCGGTCAGGCGCGGCCGCCGAGGCTGGCGGCGCCGACGATCCAGCCGGCGAAGAAGCCGTACGTGGCGCCGGTGCTCGCCGCCTGGAAGGCCGCGAGCAGCGACCCGTCCGGGCCGAGCAGCGCGGCGAGCAGCCCGGTGAACCCACCCGCCAGGACGTACGCCGCCCAGCCGGAGAAGAACTGGCTGACCGAGCCCTGCACCCGGGCCACCTGCGAGGCGGGCAGCAGATAGAGGAGCGCCGCCGCCAGGATCACCATCAGCACCGCCCGCAGGTCGGTGGCGAACACCCCGTGCGCCGGGTCGTCGGAGTGCAGCCGCCAGGCCGGCCAGGCCAGCAGCCGCAGGAACCAGCCGCCCGCGCCGTTCGGGTCCGTGTGAGCCTGGACCCACCCCACGTACGCGGGGCTGCCGCCGACCCCGACCAGGAGCAGCGCGGCCAGGGTGCCGGTGCCCGCGGCGGTGCCGTAGCCGCTGACGGTCCGGGGGCGGTTGGTGAGGGCCATGGGGCGGTCAGTTCCCGGCCCGCGCCGCCGGGCAAACCTGCGCGCACGGGCCACCCCCGCCAGCCGGCGGGCAGCCACCGGACGGGTCAGTGCTTCAGCAGGTAGTCGATGAAGGCGGCGCGCAGCAGTGGCGCGGCCTCCTCGTAACCGTGCCCGGTCAGCTCGCGCCACAGGGCGTTGGCCTCATCGATGATGGGCCCGATCGAGTTGGGCGCCCCGTCCAGCACGGCGGCCTCGTCCGCGTTCGGCAGGTGCCGCAGCACCGTCCAGAAGAAGTTGACGTCGTGCCGCTCCCGGGCCAGGGCGAACGCCTGCTCGCGCAGCTCCTCGGTGGAGAGCTGGTCGAGCTGGTCGAAGGTACGGCCGCCGGTGGCAGGAGATTCGGTCATGCCGCCGAGCCTAACCGGCGAGATCAGGCTCGGCCCGCCGGACGGGGCCCGGTCAGCGGTCGTCGGCGTCCCAGCGCTGCGGGCCGGTCTCCCAGCGGTGCGCCTCCCACGGGTCGACCGTGGTCTCGGGGGCCTGCACGGGCAGCACCGACGGCCAGGTGTCGACCGGGCCGGGCCGGGACAGCGCCCAGCCCGTGCTGATCGTGCCGTCCCCGGCCGGCGCCCGCTCGAACGCTTCGCCGGTGACCGCCCGCGGTCGGCCGAGCGTCTCGACCAGCCGGGTGACCAGCAGCCCGGTGCCGAGCATCGCCCCGCCGACGGCCCACCGGCTGACCGTCCAGCCGCGGGCCTGCGCCCAGGCGAGGAAGACCACCACCAGGGTGACCGCGATCAGGGTGCCGAGGATCCCGCCGCGCCGGCCGTACGCGCTGGTGCCGGCGAGCATCGCCGTGCCGACGGCCAGGATCGACCAGTCCAGCCCGGAGGTGGGCGCCACGGGGCCGGTCCCGTTGGCCGCGATCAGCACCCCGGCGAGCATGGCCAGCACGGTGGAGCCGACCAGCGCCAGGGCGGCCACCGTCGCGGCGACGCCGCCCCGCCGCCGGGCCGGGTCGACGACCGGCCGGAACCGGCCCACCAGCCGGCGGATCGCCTTGACCGCGCCGAACAGGCCGCCGAGGACGGCCAGCGCGGCGAACCCGGCGAAGAGGTTGACGGCCATGCCCCGGGGGTCGTACGTGCCCTGCACGGCGACGGGGCCGGCGCGCCGCTCGATGTACACGATCACCCCGGCCGCGCCCGCCAGGCTGGCCGCCCAGCCGGGCACGTGCAGCACCACCACCGCCAGGGCGAGCGCCGCGCCGCCCACGGCGGCCACCACCAGTGCCGGGAGGAGGGCCTCCCGCAGGCCATGGTCGCCCTGCTCGGCGAAGTGCAGCGCGGCGGCCACCGCGACCGGGCCGACCGCCAGGTTGACGGCGGCGGCGCGCAGGCTCAGCCCGGCGGCGAGGGCCAGCAGGCCCAGCGCGACCACGTCGACGAGCAGCGACTTCAGGCCGTCGCCGCGCAGCGCGTCCGCGTTCTCCCGCCAGAGCAGGTACGCCATGCCGCCCAGCCCGGCCAGCAGCACGAACTCCCAGACCACGTGGACGGCGATCCGGTCCCGCCCGGGCTCACCGTGCAGAGGGTCGTCGAAGACGTTCTCCAGCACTGCGGCGGGCACCCCCGACGACGGCTCCGCCGGCCCATCCCGGCCCGTTTCGTCGTACGTCATGACCCGCGCCTCCCACGTCGCCGGCCGACCGGCCCGACGCACGGGCGGACCGGCGGCGGCCGTTGCTTCCGGTCGCCAGGCACGGTACCTGCGGGCGCGGGTGGTGGGAACCCCCTGATCAGAGGCGGCCGCGAGGTGTCTCCCGGTCGCCGGGCTCGCGATCCTCGTCGTCCTCCTGCTCCGGCACCCGGCAGGCCCGCTCCAGCCAGAGGGCGGCGGCCACCAGGGCGAGCGAGGCGAGCAGCCCGGCGCCGGCGGCCGGCCGGTCGCCGGCCGCCGCGTTGGTCCGCTCGACGAAGAGCCACGCGGTGAGCCCGGCGTAGAAGCCGGCGAAGATCGCCCCGGCCAGCGCGGAGGCCTTGGCCAACACCACGAACCGGGCGACCAGCAGCGGGTTGACCGGGTCCCGGCCCGGCCGGCGCTCGATCCGGCCCCGGGTGTTGACCGCCGCGTACCCCTCCAGCACGGCCAGCGCGGCCAGCGTGACGACCGGCAGCCAGGGCAGGTTCGGCGCGACGTCGTAGTAGAAGCTGCTGATCAGCAGCCAGGCCACCGCGGCGGCGGCGAGAGCGGCCACGACCAGGGTGGAGATCCGGGTCGGACCCATCCGGAAGCGGTCGGGGTCGCGCGGGAACTGCGCCTGGCTCATGCCGTCCGGCTCCAGTGGGTCATGCGTCCGACTCTAACGCCAGATCCGGTCGGGGGCTCAGTTCCAGCGCGTCCCCGGCCAGCGGCTCGGCGTTGAGCAGGTCGGTCAGCCAGCCGTGGCCGGGCAGTCGCCCGTGCGGCTCGATGTCGATCCACGGCCGGAGCACGAAGGCCCGCAGGTGGGCGCGAGGGTGCGGCAGGGTCAGCTCCGGGTCGTCGCTGAGCACCGGCCGGCCCGCGTCGTCCCAGACCGTGACGACGTCGACGTCCAGGGTGCGCGGCCCGAACCGGCGTTCCGGGTCGCGGACCCGGCCGGCCGCCGCCTCGGCGGCCCGGGCCCGCGCCAGCCAGTCCCACGCGGTCGCCGCCGGGTCCACAACCAGCACCACCGCGTTCAGGTACGCCGGCTGCGCGGTGTCCCCCCATGGTGGAGTCTCGTACACGCCGGAGACCACCCGCACCGCGTCCCCGAGCGCGTTCACCGCCGAGCGCAGGTGGTCGAGCCGGTCGCCGAGGTTGCTGCCGATCGACAGCACGGCCCGGGTCACCGGGTACGCCGCATCGTGACGGCAACGTCCCGGAAGGCGTGCGGGATCGGCGCCTCGGGCTTGTGCACGGTGATCGTGGCGGCGCCGACCAGCGGCTCGGCGAGGCAGACCGCGAGCAGCCGGTCGGCGAGCGTCTCGATCAGGTTCACCGGCTCCCCGGTGATCACCGCCACCAGCCGCTCGGCCAGCTCGCCGTAGTGCACCGTGTCGGTCACCTCGTCGGAGCGCGCGGCCGGCGCCAGGTCCAGTTCGAGCACCGCGTCGACCACGAACTCCTGCCCCTGGGCGCGCTCGAAGTCGTAGACGCCGTGCCGGCCGCGCGCCCGCAGCCCGGTCAGCTCGATCCGGTCGGTCATCGGGCGTCCTCTCCCCGCGCCGGCCCCGCCGGCCGGCCCGCTTCGGCGCCGGGCCGCCGCCGTCGCCGCCGTCGTTCCCGGTGGGACCGGCGACCAGGTGGGGGCGGCCGGTGGCGGCCCAGACGGCGAGCGCGTCGGCGGTGGCGCGGACGTCGTGCACCCGGACCCCCCAGGCGCCGGCGGCGACGGCGAGCAGGCTGGTGGCGACGGTGGCCGCCTCCCGTTCGGCGGTCGGGCGGGGCGCGCCGTCCGGGCCGGTCAGCAGCTGACCCAGGTACGACTTGCGGCTCGCCCCGAACAGCAGCGGGAAGCCCAGTTCGAGCAGCTCCGGCAGGCGGGCGCTGAGCTCCCAGTTGTGCGCGGCGGTCTTGGCGAAGCCGAGCCCGGGGTCGACGATGATCCGGTCGGCGGCCACCCCGGCGGCCAACGCCTCGTCCACGCGCTGACCCAGCTCGGCCCGGACGTCGGCGACCACGTCGGTGTAGCTGGCCAGGTCGCGCATCTCGCGGGAGTGCCCCCGCCAGTGCATCAGCACCCAGGGGCAGCCGGCGTCGCGGACCACCCGGGCCATGTCCGGGTCGGCGAGGCCCCCGGAGACGTCGTTGACCACGTCGGCGCCGGCGGCGAGGGCCGCCTCGGCCACCCGGGCCCGGCTGGTGTCGATGCTGACCGGGATGCCGGCCGCGGCGAGCTCGCGGATCACCGGCAGCACCCGGGCGTTCTCGGTCTCCGCGTCGACCCGGTCGGCGCCGGGACGGGTCGACTCCCCGCCCACGTCCACCAGGTCCGCACCGGCCGCGCACAGTCGCACTCCGTGTCCGACCGCGGCGTCGAGATCGGCGTATCTGCCGCCGTCGGAGAAGGAGTCGGGCGTGACGTTGAGGACGCCCATCACCACCGGGGCCTGGGCCCGTACCAGATCGGTCACGACTAGACCGTACCGGTCGCCGACAGCGCCTCCGCCGACCCGGCCCCGGACCGCCCGCAACGGTCCTGACATGCCGATTGGAACAGGTGTACGATCGGTCGTCCGGGTCGTATCGGGCCGACTCTTCGCGGGTTGTCGCAAAGGTGGCCGGGCCGTACGCTTTGGAATTGCCCAGCATCGAGATGGCGAAGCCTGGAGGGAGGGCCGAAGCGGGAGAAATTCCCCCAAAGCTCACCACTCTGCGTGGTGAGTAACGAACGCAGCGTCGCCGACGCTGCGCAGAGTGAGCACCGATCCCGCCAGGCTTGACTACTGCACCACCGCGGCGTCGCCGGCCGCGTCATGGGGAGGTTTCCAGTGATCGCCATCGAGCTCCTGGGGACGGCGTCGTCCGCCGTCCACCACGCGCTCCACACCCTGGCGTCGACTCCACTCGCCGAGCCGGCGCCCAAGGGCATCGACACCGAGGGTGTCGTCACCTTCTTCGCCAGCAAGATCGCACCGATTCTGCTCGCCGTGCTCGGCGTCATCTTCATCGGGCGGGCCAGCCGGGGCGAGATCTCGAAGGTGCTGACCAGCTCGGCCATCGCCATCGTCGGCCTCGGACCACGTCGTGACGAGCAGCTCGGCGGCCCGGCGGGCGTCGGCGGGCAGCGCGTCCAGCTGCTCGGCGAGCAGCGACGCCGCCGCCACCAGGGCGGTCACCGGCGTACGCAGCTCGTGCGCGACGTCGGCGGTGAATCGCCGCTCCCGGGCCTGGGCCCGGGACAACGCCTCGATCTTCGTCTCCAGCGCCTCGGCCATCTCGTTGAACGACGCGGCCCAGGCGCTGAACTCGTCCCGGCCCCGCACCGGCAGCCGGGTGTCCAGCAGGCCCTCGGCGACCGCCCGGGCGGCCCGGCTGGCCCGCCCCACCGGTTCCAGGGTGCGCCGAGCCAGGGCGTTGCCCACCCCCGCGGCGAGGAGCAGCACCGCCGCCCAGCCCACCACCAACGCCGTCCGGAGCTGGCCCAGGCCGTCGGCCAGGTCGTCCTCCACGGTCACCACGTACAGCTCCGCGGTGGAGCCGGGGATCCGGCCGCCCACCACGAGCAGGTGCGGCCGGCGTCGGCGGGGGAGCGCTGGTAGCCGAGCTGCCCGGCGGCGACCGCGGCCCGCAGGTCCCGCCCGGGGGTCGGGGCGTACCGCGGGTTCGACGCGGCGGTGTCCCCGGCGACGAGCAGCACGTGCCGTCCGTTGCCCTCGAAGCTGGCCAGCAGGTCCGCCCGGCGGGCGTCGGTCAGCGGCAGGAACTGCCCGGCCAGCACCAGCTGGTAGCGGGCGTCGGCGGCCGCGCGTTGCAGCGAGCCGTCGAACCGGGCCTGCCGCAGCATCAGGTACGAGCCGCCGGCCAGCACCCCGGCGGAGACCCCGGCGACCAGTACGAACGCGACGACGAGCCGGCGCCGCAGACGCCCCGGGGGTACGCGGCCGGCCACGACGTCACCCCGTCGACAGCTTGTAGCCGGCGCCGCGGACCGTCCGGATCAGCGCCGGCTGGCCGGGGTCGTCCTCCACCTTGGCCCGCAGCCGCTGCACCGCCACGTCCACCAGCCGCGAGTCGCCGAGGTAGCTGTGCCCCCACACCCGGTCCAGCAGCAGCTCGCGGGTGAACACCTGACCGGGGCGGCGGGCCAGTTCCAGCAGCAATCGGAACTCGGTGGCGGTCAGGGTCAGCTCCCGTCCCGCCTTCCGGGCCACGAAGCGGGCCGGGTCGATCTCCAGCGGGCCGGCGGTCACCGTGGTCTCCTCGGCCGGGGCGACCGCCCGGCGCAGCACGGCGCGGACCCGGGCCACCAGCTCCGGCAGGTCGAACGGCTTGCGCAGGTAGTCGTCGGCGCCGCACTCCAGCCCGACCACCACGTCGATGGTGTCGGTGCGCGCGGTGAGCATCAGGATCGGCACCTGGCTGGTCCGGCGGATCTCCCGGCACACCTCGAAGCCGTCCAGGCCCGGCAGCATGACGTCGAGCACAATAAGGTCGGCCGGCCGGGCCCGCCAGCCGGCGAGGGCGGTCGGCCCGTCGACCGCGGTGTCGACCCGGAACCCGGCCCGGCGCAGACCGAGGGCGGTGACCTCCCGAATGGAGGCATCGTCCTCGACGACCAGCACGCGGCCCTCCATGACGACCTCAGGGTAGCTCCGGCGCGACGCGGCGGGACCCTGGCGCAACGGTCGGTGATGAGGGCGACCGGCCCTCATCACCGGCATGGTCACTGCTGCCACTGGTGCGCCACGTCGAGCACGACCCGGCTGTGCGAGCCCGGACCGGTCAGCACGAACACCCGGTACGGCAACTGCGCCCGGACGCCCACGGCGAAGGTGGTGTACCCCTCGAAGCTGCCGCCGAAGACCACGTCCCGCAGCGTCCGATAGCCCAGCACGTTGATCGCGTGGTCACCGGTGCGGTACGGCACGGTGGCGACGTGGCTGTCGTCGTACGCCGGGGCCCGCAGCGAGACCCGCAGCAGCGCCCCGCCCGCCGTGTACGGCGACAGCGCCAGCCCCTGCCCCTCGGTCCACGTCTCGCCGTACGCGACGGAGAAACCGTTCGCCGGTCCGGCGAACTCGAACACCACCCGGTCCCAGCAGTCGTGCCGCCCGGCGCGAACCTCCGCGAGTGGGGCGCCGCTCAGCGCGCCGCCCGACTTGGCGGTGCTGCCCCAGGTGATCCCGCAGTACGGCGTGGTCGCCGCAGCGGCGCCCCCCGTCCCGGCGAGCAGCCCGCCGAGCACCACGGTCAGCGCTACCAGCGCTCTCCTCAGTTTCATCGTGCCCTCCCTGTCGATGTCGCGGGACCTGCTCCAGCGGTCCCGACTCGACGGTCGGCGCGCCGTGCCACAGCGGCTTCGCAGCCGGGTAACCGGCAGGTAACAGTCCGCGGTGGCGCAGAATGGCCGGATGTCCGACCGCTCCCCGCGTACCCCCTCGGTGTCCTGCGTCTTCGTCTGCCACGACGGTGCGGGCCGGTTGCTGCTCGCCCGGCGCGGCGCCGGTGCCCGCGACGAACCCGGCACCTGGGACACCGGCGCGGGCGCGCTGGAGTACGGGGAGACCTTCGAGGCCGCCGTCGCCCGCGAGGTCCGCGAGGAGTACGCGACCACGCCGCTGGAGATCAGCCTGCTCGGGGTCCGCAACGTGCTGCGTGACGACCCGCCGTCGCACTGGGTGGCGGTGGTGTTCGCGGTCCGGGTCGACCCGGCGACGGTCGCCATCGGCGAGCCGCACAAGTTCGACCGGCTCGGCTGGCACACCCGGGACGACCTGCCCACGCCGCTGCACTCGCAGCTACCGCCGACGCTGGCGCTGCTGCCGGACCAGCTGGGCTGACCGCGGCCTCTACGGTGGACCGATGCCGGTCACCCGACATCGACTCCTGCGGTCCCTCGGCGCCGCCGTCGGCGTGGCCACGGGCGCCGTCCTCGACGGAGGTCACGCCGGGTGGTCGATGAGGGACGGCCGACGACGCCGCCCGTGCGGGGTGACGGGATCGCGGCCTGCCGGTGGGTCGGCCCGAACTCCGTCGACCAGGTCCGCGGCAGGTCGGTCGGCGCGCGCCGCAGCGCGCTGCGCGGTCCGAGCCCGGCCGACCGGTCGGGCCGGAGCCCACCGGCGGAGCCGCCCGGCCGGGCGACCGGGTTCACGGTCGCCGGTACCGCACCGCCGGCCGGGGTGATGCCCAACTCGCGCATCCGCTCGGCGTACGCCCGGTAGCGCCGCTGCGCCTCACCGTGCCGGCCCGCCGCGCGGAGCACCTGGACCAGCTCCAGGTGGGCGTCCTCGTCGTACGGGTCGCGGTGCACCAGCCGCATCAGGTAGACCAGCTTCTGGTCGGTGTCCGGGGCGTGCTGGGCGAGCGCGCGCAGCACGCTGGTGTGTGCCACCTGCGCCTCCTCCCGCAACGACTGCGCCCAGTCCTCGTACGGGTCGTCGGCGAGGAAATCCCCGCCGTACAGCTCGTCGGCCCGGGTCAGCAGCCGGGGCGCGTCCGGATGCCCGGTGCGCTGCGCGGCCTGCGCCTCCTCGACGGCGGTGAGGAACGCCTCCACGTCCACGTCGACCACGTCCAGGTCGATCGCCACGGAGCCCCGGTCGGCGAGCACCGGCCCGCGTCCGCTGGTGCGCTGCCGGGTGCCGAGCACCCGGCGCAGGGTGGACAGCAGCACCGAGAGCCGGTTCGCGGTGCGCGACGGCGACTCGTCGGGCCAGAGCAGCTCCATCAGCCGGGGGCGGGGCACCGCCCGTCCCCGGTGCGCGACGAGGATCTTCAGCAGGTCGCGCGCCTCCTTGGACTGCCATTCGCCGTACGGGACGACGGCGCCGGCCCGGAACACCCGGAAGTCGCCGAGGGTGTGGATGACGACGGCCGGGACGCGCAGCGTGATCGCGGTCAGCCCGTCGGCCACGCCGGGGTCGAGGCGTACCCCGCAGCGGCGCAGCTTCTGCTCGGCGCCCTCCGCGCCGCGGCGCGCCTGCCGCCCCTGCAGCCGGGCGGCGATCAGCTGGACCGTGGCCTCCTCGGCGCGGTCGCCGAGTTCCTGGCAGAGCGCGGCGGCGTCGTCGAGCAGCCCGGCGGCGGCCCGTGGGTCGGCCGCCGCCAGACGCCACCACCGACAGGTCGGCCCGCACGGTGGGCAGGATCAGCCCCAGCAGGGCGGGGTCGGCGAGCAGTTCGTCGGGTATCCCGCCGAGGCCGCGCAGCCAGGCGGTCAGGGCTGCCGTCGTCGAGGGCCTGCGGCCGGGCCGACGGACGCGGCGCGGTGCGGCGGGCGGGCCGCGGAGACCACCGGGCGGTGCGGTGCCGGGCCGCCCCGGGCGACCAGCCGGCGGGCCACCTCGTACCCGATCAGGCCGCCCATGCTGTGCCCGAAGAGCGCGTACGGCGCCGGCACCCGCTCGGCGATCGCCTCCACCAGCGGCGGCGCCAGCCCGTCCATCGTGGTCAGCGGCGGCTCGGCGAGTCGCCGCTCCCGGCCGGGCAGCTGCGCGGTCCACACCTCCACCTCGTCGCCGAGCAGCGCGGACCACGGCCGGTACGCGCCGGCCCCCGCACCCGCGTACGGCAGGCACACCAGCCGGAGCCGGGCGGCCGGGCGGGGCACGGCGCAGCTCAGCCAGGCGGCGGCCCCGGTCGGTCGGTCGGCGGTCGTCGGTGGCGGTGGCATGGGTACCCCGTTTCTGCTCAGCACGGCGACGAGGCGTGGTGCCGCCATGCCCGCACACGCTAGGAACGGCCCGTGACGGCGGTCTTAAGTGCCGGATGAGGGTTTGCTGCGGTGTCCGCTTCGGCCCGGCTTCGGGCCGCGCCCTGACCGACCGGCCCACCCGGCTCGGGCCGGACGCCCGATGGAGGCGGCTCTATCCCTTCTAGATCGTTAACCGGAAATTCGGTGCAGGTCAGGCCGGGGGGGTAACGGGCGACGCGCCGTGTAGATCCGTGACAGGTGGATGAAGGGTGTCCA
>NZ_JAEVHJ010000163.1:0-14195 GCF_016802855.1 Micromonospora sp. ATA51
CCGGCTGGTACGGCAGCGTCCTGCACGTCGCCGACCGGTGGTACCCCAGCTCGAAGACCTGCTCGCGATGCCAGACGGTGAAACCCAAGCTGTCGCTGTCCGAGCGCACGTTCCACTGCGATGCCTGCGGCCTGGTCCTGGACCGGGACGTCAACGCCGCCCGCAACCTAGCCGCCCTCGCGCGGCACGTCGACCTGGAGTCGCCGGGCGACGCTAAAACAGGACGTGGAGCCTGTGTAAGACCCGTAAGCCCCGCACCCGCGGGCAGGGCAACGGGCGTCGAAGCGTCAAGGCCGCCTGCGGCCAACGCCGCCCGGCAACGGGCGACTGCCAATCATGAGCTAACTAACGCTTAGTGAGAGGTAACGGTGTCGAAGTACGCCCACCAGAAGCGCCGCCACGACGGTGATGCCGAGCACGGCGGCGACCACCACCGGGCCGGTCAGCGGCAGCTCGCTGATGAACTTCGGGCCGATCCCCAGCGCAATGATCGACTCGCCGAGGGCCACCAGGATCATCAGCGCATGCCGCTCGGCCCAGTGCCCGGCGGAGACCACCCGCCAGTACGACCCGCCCACCCCAGTGCCGACCCCGAACTCGATGGCCAGCGCCAGCGTCCAGAACCCGAGCTGGACCGCGATCGCGACGGGTCGACCGTCGATCCGAGACGGCACCACGCCGGCGGCGATGAGCAGCGCCGAGGCCACCACCGGCAGGGCGGCCTGCAGCAGCCAGCGCCGGCGCTCGACCGGGTCGGACCGGGCGAGCCAGCCGACGATGGCCAGCTGCGCGGCGCGAACCAGCAGATAGCAGCCGGCGAAGACCAGCGGACCGTTCAACCCGCCCGGCCGGTCGACGAACGCCCCCGGCATGGTCAGCGCCAGCAGGAAGGTGGCGGCCACAGTGGTGAAGCCGACCACCGGCAACACGCCCCGGTCGGCGCGGACCAGGGTGGCCATGCCGGCGAAGCCCGTCCAGCACCACCACAGCAGCGCGAGCACCAGCAGGCACCGGAACAGGTTGACCGGGGTGGGCGTGCTCGAGGTCAGGCTGGTGACGTTGAGGAAGGCGAAGACGAAGACCAGGTCGTAGAAGAGCTCCAGCCGGGTCGTCCGGGAGCCGGGCGCGCCGCGCTGCACACCCCGCGACCACCGGGTGCCGCCGCCGTCCCCCACCTGCGCAGTCTCCCAGCCGCGGCAGGCGACACGAGCCTGAACAGGCAGGTCAGGAGCGCCGGCCTCAGGCGATGACGGAGGGCTCCCGCCACTGCGGGCGGCCGGCGCGGTCCAGGTCGTAGCGGACCGCGGCGAGCCGGCCCACCGCCTCCACCAGGTCCGCGGCGGGCAGCGTGAAGGGCAGCCGCAGGAAGCGTTCGAGGGTGCCGTCCAGGCCGAACCGGGGGCCGGGCGCCAGCCGTACGCCGACCTCCTCGGCGGCCCGGGCCAGGGCGCTGGAGATCGGGCCGTCCAGCTCGGTCCAGAGCGTCACGCCGCCGCGCGGGACGGCGACCCGCCAGTCCGGCAGCCGCTCGGCCAGCGCGCCGATCAGCGCGTCGCGCTGGGCGGTGAGCTGGGCCTGACGGGCGGCCACGATGGCCGGCGCGTCGGCCAGCAGGTGCACCGCCACGAGCTGGTCGAGCACCGGGCTGGCCATGTCGACCCCGACCCGGGCGGCGGCCAGCCGCTGCACCTGCGGGGCGGAGGCGCGGACCCAGCCGATCCGCAGGCCACCCCAGTAGGGCTTGCTCATCCCGCCGATGGAGATGACCCGGGAGTGCCGGTCGAAGGTGGCGGTCGGCGGGGGCAGTTCGGTGCCGTCCAACGGCAGGTCCACGAAGGACTCGTCGACGACCAGGTCGGTGCCGGCGGCGTGGGCCGCGCCGACGAGGCGCTCGCGCAGCTCGGCCGCCATCAGGTGGCGTCGGGTTCTGGAACTCCGGGATCAGGTAGGCCAACTTCGGCCGGGTCTGCCGGATGCTGCCGAGCAACAGGTCGGCGTCCCAGCCGGCGCCGTCGGCGGCGAGCCCGTGGGTGGTGATCCGAGCCCGGCGGGCGGCGAGCGCCGCGAGGGCGTTGGGGTAGGTCGGGGACTCGACCAGCACCCCGCCGCCGGGCGACAGCGCCAACCGCAGCACCAGGTCCAGCGCGTGCTGGGTGCCGCTGGTGACCATGATCTGCTCGGGGCTGGTGGGCAGGCCCCGCTCGGTGTACGACCGGGCGACCGCCTCACGCAGCTCGATGATCCCGGTGGGGTGGTAGCCGGCGCCGCTCAGGTAGCGCGGCAGGTCCTCGGCGGCGGCCCGGGCGGCCGGGAGGAGCTGGGCGGGGGCGGCGAGCGCGGCGACGCCGAGGTCGATCATGTCCCGGTCGTCCAGCGGGGTCCACAGGCCGGTGCTGGCCACCCGGTGGGTGCCCGGGAGCATGGTCCAGCTGCCGGCGCCCCGGCGGCTGGCCAGGTGGCCGGTCTCCCGCAGCTCCCGGTACGCGGCGGTGACCGTGGTCCGGCTGATCCGCAGCGCCTCGGCCAGCTCCCGCTCGGCCGGCAGGCGTACCCCCAGGGGAAGCCGGCCGTCGGCGAGCAGGCCACGGACCGCGGCGGCGAGCGCGGCGTAGTCCGGGCTCCGCCGCCGGCCGGGCAGCGCGTGCCACTGGCCGAGCAGCCGGGCCAATTGGATGCCACGCACCTGGCTTGTCATGCCACCCCTCCGAAATTGGCTGCTTGAAGACCTGGGATTGGCCCCTAGGGTGGCATGCATGGCAGTGATTGGCAATCTCCGGCACCGGCCGGCCCGGCGGCTGAGCCAGCTCTACGTCGGGCTCGCCCTCTACGGGGTCAGCATGGCGCTGATGATCCGGTCCGGCTTGGGGCTCGACCCGTGGGACGTGTTCCACCAGGGCCTCGCCGGGCAGACCGGGCTCTCCTTCGGCACGGTCACCATCGCGGTCGGCGCCCTCGTCCTGCTGCTCTGGATCCCGCTGCGGCAGCGCCCCGGCCTGGGCACGGTCAGCAACGTCGTGGTGATCGGCCTGGTGGTCGACGGCACGCTCGCGGTGCTGCCGGCCGGCGGGCCGCTGCCGGTACGGATCGGCCTGCTGGTCGCCGGCATCGTGCTCAACGGCGCCGCCACCGGCCTCTACCTCGGCGCGCGGCTCGGCCCCGGCCCGCGCGACGGCCTGATGACCGGGTACGTCGCCCGCCGCCCGGGGCGGTCCGTCCGACTTGTCCGCACGGTCATCGAGGTGGCGGTGCTGGCGCTGGGCTGGCTGCTCGGCGGCACCGTCGGCGTCGGCACGGTCGCCTACGCGCTCGCCATCGGGCCGCTGGCCCAGGTCTTCATCCCGCTCTTCGCGGTGGCCCCCCGGCCGGAGCCGGCAGTGTCCACCCCGGAGCCGGCGGTCTGCGCGGCCGGTCCGGCGACCGGGCCACCGAGGCGGCCTGACCGCTCCCCGGCCCGGCCCTGGTGTCGGGTCGCGCGGCCCCCGCCGAGCGTCCTGGTGTCCGGTCGCGCGGTCCGGCGTGTCCGTCGCGCGGCCCCGGCGTGTCCGGTCGCGGGACCGCCGGACACTCACGGTGACCGGCCTCGCGCCGACCGCGACCGGACGGAATCGCCCGGACCCGTGGTGAGCTGCGGTGATGCGCCAGGGGAAAACCGGGTGTTTGCTGCGCCGTCGCGGCCGGGCATCATTTCGTGCATGGGGGAGAACGGATGGCACTGGACCGACGCCTGGATCTTCGTCTCACTGGTCATCGCGAGCGGCGCCGGTCGGCACCGCCGGTCCGCCTCGACCCGGCGGCCCGAGGGCGTGCGCCTGGCTGACGTGCTCTCCACCGCCGACCACCTGAACCAGTCCATCCCGGAACGGCACGAGGTGGAGGGCGCGGTCCGCCGGCTGGCCGGCGCCGGGCTGGTCAGCGTCTCGGACGGCTGGTTCCGGATCACGTCGGACGGGGAACGGCTCTGGCGCACCCGGCCCAGCGCCGGGGTGGCGACCACGGTGGACACCGTGCAGGGGGTGCTGAGCCGTCGGCACACCCCGGGCACCGCGGACTGGAGCCTCGCCGAGGACGACCACGCCGCCGCCGTCCAGGAGCATCTGGTCCGCTCGATCCCGGCCCCGCGCCGCTCCCCCGAGGGCCACTCCGGCCGGGGCTGACCCGCGCGCTCCGCCTCCAGATCGGCGACCCAGGGGCATCCGGCGCCCGGGGACACCGCCACCTCGGCGATCCGGAGTCGGTCAAGCCGGGCGTGGTCAGCGGATCGGGTGGCCGGCTCCGCGCAGGGCGTCCTTGACCTCGCCGACGGTCAGCTCGCCGAAGTGGAAGACGCTGGCCGCCAGCACGGCGTCGGCCCCCGCGCCGATCGCCGGCGGGAAGTGCGCGACCTCGCCGGCGCCGCCGCTGGCGATCACCGGCACGTCGACCACGGCGCGGACCGCCTGGATCAGCGCCAGGTCGAAGCCGGCCTTGGTGCCGTCGGCGTCCATCGAGTTCAGCAGGATCTCCCCCGCACCCAGCTCCGCGCCGCGCCGCGCCCACTCGACGGCGTCGATCCCGGCGCCCCGACGGCCGCCGTGGGTGGTCACCTCGAAGCCGCTCGGCGTGGTGCCGGCCGGCGCCCGCCGGACGTCGAGCGAGAGCACCAGCACCTGCCGGCCGAACCGGTCGGCGATCTCGGCGATCAGCTCCGGCCGGGCGATGGCGGCGGTGTTCACGCCGACCTTGTCCGCGCCCGCGCGCAGCAGCGTGTCGACGTCGGCGACCTGGCGTACGCCGCCGCCGACGGTCAGCGGGATGAAGACCGACTCGGCGGTGCGGCGCACCACGTCGAGCATGGTCCCCCGGTTGCTGGCGGAGGCGGTGACGTCGAGGAAGGTCAGCTCGTCCGCGCCCGCGCGGTCGTACGCCGCCGCGAGCTCCACCGGGTCGCCGGCGTCGCGCAGGTCGAGGAAGTTGACCCCCTTGACCACCCGCCCGGCGTCCACGTCCAGACAGGGGATGACCCGTACCGCCACCGTCATGTCGCGAGCCTATCCAACCCGCACGGCACGGCGGCCGGCCCGAGCGGGCCGACCGCCGGGAACGAGTTCCGGGTCACACCCGGACGAGCATCTTGCCCAGGTTCTCGCCGCGCAGCACGCCGAGGAACGCCGCGGGGGCGTTCTCGATGCCGTCGACGACCGTCTCGTCGTACGAGATCCGGCCGTCGCGCAGCCAGCCGGACATCTCCTGGACGAACTGGTCGCGCAGGTGGCCGTGGTCGCCGACCAGGAAGCCGCGCAGGGTCAGCCGCTTGCCGATGACCAGGGCCAGGTTGCGCGGCGCGGCCGGCGGCTCGCTGGAGTTGTACTGCGCGATCATGCCGCAGATGGCGACACGGCCGTGCAGGTTCAGCGCGCTGATCGCGGCCTCCAGGTGCTCGGAGCCGACGTTGTCGAAGTACACGTCGATGCCGTCCGGGGCGGCGGCCTTCAGCGACTCCCGCACCGGGCCGTCGTGGTAGTCGAAGGCGGCGTCGAAACCGAGCGCCTTCAGCCGCTCCACCTTGGCCGCCGAGCCGGCGCTGCCGATCACCCGGGACGCGCCCCGGAGCTTGGCGATCTGGCCCACCATGCTGCCCACCGCCCCGGCCGCGCCGGAGACGAAGACGGTCTCGCCGGGCTTCATCGCGGCCACGTCGAGCAGACCGGCGTACGCGGTCAGGCCGGTCATGCCGAGCACGCTCAGGTACGCGCTCACCGGCGCGAGGCTCGGGTCGACCTTGCGGGCGGCCTTCGCGTCGAGCAGCGCGTACTCCCGCCAGCCCAGGCCGTGCAGGACGGTGTCGCCGGGCTTGATCCCCTCGGCCTCGCTGGCCACCACCTCGCCGATCGCGCCGCCGTCGAGCGGGGCGTCGAGCTGGAACGGCGGCACGTACGACTTGACGTCGTTCATCCGGCCCCGCATGTACGGGTCGACCGACATGAACTGGTTGCGGACCACGATCTGCCCCGGGCCCGGGGTGGGCACCTCGGTGGTGACGAGGCGGAAGTTCTCGGCGGTCGGCCAGCCCTGGGGGCGGGAGGCCAGGTGAATCTCACGGTTGGTGCTCATGGGGTTCGTCCTTTCGTACGCGACGGTCCGGGTTGTCGGCGGCACTCAGGCCGACGCGGCCTCGCGGACGGTGAGGGCGACCTCGATGTTCCCACGGGTCGCGTTCGAGTACGGGCAGACCTGGTGGGCGGCCTCGACCAGCTGCTCGGCGGCGGCGCGCTCGACGGCGGGCAGGTCCACCACGAGGGCGACGGTCAGGCCGAAGCCGCCGCTGCCGTTCGGGCCGATGCCCACCTCGGCCTCGACGACCGAGCCGCTGACGTCGGCCTTGGCCCGGCGGGCCACCAGCCGCAGCGCCGAGTGGAAGCAGGCCGCGTAGCCGGCGGCGAAGAGCTGCTCGGGGTTGGTCGCGCCACCGGCGCCACCCATCTCCTTCGGGATCGCCAGGTCCAGGTCGAACGTGTCGTCCGAGGTGCGGACGTGGCCGTCCCGGCCGTCGCCGGTGGCCCGGGCGGAGGCGGTGTAGAGCACCTGCATGTCACTGCTCCTTCTGTCGGTGGATCGTCTCGGTGACCCGGGTGAGGGTGTCGCGCAGCCCGACCAGCTCGGCCTCGGTGAGCCCGGTGGCGCAGGCGATCCGCATCGGCACGTCCTCCATCCGCTGCCGCAGCTCCCGGCCTCGGTCGGTGAGATGCACCTCCACCCGGCGCTCGTCGCGCGCCGAGCGGCTGCGGACCAGCAGGCCCGCCGCCTCCAGCCGCTTGAGCAGCGGGGAGAGGGTGCCGGAGTCGAGCCGGAGCTGGGCGCCGAGTTCGGAGACCGTGGGGGCCTCGTCGCCGCGCTCCCAGAGCACCAGCAGCACCAGGTACTGCGGGTAGGTCAGCCCATGCTCGTCGAGGATGGGCCGGTAGACGTCGGTGAGGGCGCGCGACGCCGCGTAGAGGGCGAAGCACACCTGCCGGCGCAGCACCAGATCATCGGTCACGTCGAATACCGTAGTGCCCAATCAAGTTGTGCACAACCAGTCTGGTCGCGATGTGACCGCGCCCACCGGCCGTCCCGAATGGGGCGGCCGGGGTCACCGGTCGCCGAGCCAGGCCTCCAACTCGACCTCCACCAGGTGCTCCGGGTCGATCAGCCCGGCCACCACCACCATCGTCGCCGCCGGGCGGACCGCCCCGAAGATCGCGTTGTGCGCCCGGCCCACCTCGTCGGCGTAGCTCCGGTCGGTCACGTACATCCGGGTCCGCACCACGTCGGCCGGCTCGGCGCCCACCTCGGCCAGCGCGTCCAGGCCGATCCGCAACGCCTGCGCGGTCTGCGCCGCGGCGTCCCCGACGTGGGCCACCCGCCCGTCGACCGTCGAGGTGCAGCCCGCCGTCCAGGCCAGGTTCCCGGCCCGGACCACCCGCGAGTAGCCGAAGACGGCCTCCCACGGTCCGCCGGAGCCCAGCCGGGTGACGGCCGCGCCGTCCCCCGCGACGGCGGTCACCCGGCCGCCCGCAACGTCTCCAGCGCCCCGCCGACGGTGAACGCCCCCGAGTAGAGCGCCTTGCCGGCGATCACGCCCTCCACCCCGACCGACTCCAGGCCGGCCAGGGCACGCAGGTCGTCGAGGGTGGAGACGCCGCCGGAGGCGATCACCGGGGCGTCGGTACGCGAGCAGACCTCGCGGAGCAGGTCCAGGTTCGGCCCGCGCATGGTGCCGTCCTTGGTGATGTCGGTCACCACGTAGCGGGAGGCGCCGGCCTTGTCGAGCCGCTCCAGCACCTCGTACAGGTCACCGCCGTCGCGGGTCCAGCCGCGCGCCGAGAGGGTACGACCCCGCACGTCCAGCCCGATCGCCACCCGGTCGCCGTACTCGCCGCAGACCCGGTCGCACCACTGGGCATCCTCCAACGCGGCGGTGCCGATGTTGACCCGCGCCGCGCCGGTGCCCAGCGCCGCGTGCAGCGACTCGTCGTCCCGGATCCCGCCGGAGAGCTCGACGTTCACGTCGAGCTGCCGGACCACCTCGGCCAGCAGGTGCGCGTTGGTCCCCCGGCCGAACGCGGCGTCCAGGTCGACCAGGTGGATCCACTCCGCCCCGTCGGCCTGCCAGGCCAGCGCGGCCTCCAGCGGATCGCCGTAGGTGGTCTCGCTGCCGGCGGCGCCCTGCACGAGCCGGACGCCTGGCCGTCGGCGACGTCCACGGCCGGTAACAGGATGAGGCTCAACGCTCTACTCCTCGCATCAGGTACGGCGGTCCAGGGCGATCACCACGATCGCCGGCAGGACCAGCAGCAACAACACGACCAACGCCAGCCGCAGCGCCAGGTCGTCCACGAAATACCAGATCCCGACCAGCGCCGCCCCGGTGAGCAGCACGATCGCGGCCCGCTCGCGCCGGGTGTGCCGGGCCAACCGGCCGGTGCGGCCCCGCCGCAGCTTAGGCGTCAACCGGCGGACGACGGCGCGGCGGCGCTCCCGGCGGGCCACCCGGCGGCGCCGGACGGCCTGTTCGGCCGCCAGTTCGGCCTGGCGCGCCGCCCGGCGGCGAGCCCGCTCCTTGCTCACCGGCCCACCATCGTTCCCGACCGCGGGGCGCGCAAGATCGACTCCCTCCTCGCGCTCACCGGCCCACCATCCATTCGCGACCGCCGGGCTCGCGGACGCGGCTCGCTCCTCGCGCTCACCGTGTGGCTAGCCAGTTACGCAGCAGCGCGGCGCCGGTGTCGGCCGACTTCTCCGGGTGGAACTGGGCGGCCGACAGCGGGCCCCGTTCCACGGCCGCCACGAAGTCGGTGCCGTGGTGCGCGGTGGTGACCCGCGCGCCCGCCGCGGCGAGCCCGGCCACGTCGCTCACCCCGTACGAGTGGACGAAGTAGAACCGGCTGTCGGCGGCAGGCCGGCGAAGAGCACCGAACCCTCCGGCGCGCGCACGGTGTTCCAGCCCATGTGCGGCAGCCGCTCGGCGGGCAGCTTCGTCACCCCGCCGGGCAGCAGCCCGAGGCCCTTGGTCACCACGCCGTGCTCGTCACCGTGCTCGAAGAGCACCTGCATACCCACGCAGATGCCGAGCACCGGACGGCCGGCCGCCACCCGCTCGGCGATGACCGGGCCGGCGCCGAGCGCCTCGATCCCCGCCATGCACGCGGCGAACGCGCCCACCCCCGGCACGACCAGGCCCTCCGCCTCGGCGGCGGCGGCCAGGTCGTCGGTCACCGTGACGTCCGCGCCGGCCCGCTCCAGGGCGCGCTCGGCCGAACGCAGGTTGCCCGAGCCGTAGTCGAGCACCACGATCCGCCTGCTCATGACGGCACTCCGCTGCGCTCCGTGCCGTCATGAGGCACCAGCGCGCTGTGCCTGATGATTCGCTCGCTGCGCTCGCTCATGACCCCTCCCCCGGCAGCAGCCAGAGCAGCCCGCCGACGGTGGCCAGCACGGCCAGCACTCCGGTGACCACCACCGCGGCCCGCGGGGCACCCTGCTTGTGCAACGACCAGGTCCCGCCGACCAGCACGCCGGCCAGGATCAAGAGCACGGTCCCCATCAGCGCCGTCCTTCGTTCGCGACCGCGCGGCCCCGCCGCGCTGCGCTGCTCGCGCTCATCACAGCGCGCCCTTGGTGCTGGGGATCGCCCCGGCGCTGCGCGGGTCGATCGCGCTGGCCTCGCGCAGCGCCCGGGAGACCGCCTTGAACTGGGCCTCGACCACGTGGTGGGCGTCCGGGTGGCCGCCGGGGCGGGCCGCCCGCAACACGTCCACGTGCAGGGTGATCCGGGCCGCCTGACCGAACGACTCCCAGATGTGCCGGGTCATGCTCGTCGGGTAGACCGGCCCGATGTACGGCGCGAGCACCGGCTCGTCGTGCAGCACGTACGGCCGGCCGGAGAGGTCGACGGCGGCCCGGACCAGGACCTCGTCCATCGGGACGGTGGCCGAGCCGTACCGCCGGATGCCGGCCTTGTCCCCCAGCGCCTGGTCGAACGCGGCGCCCAGGGCGAGCGCGGTGTCCTCCATCGTGTGGTGGGCGTCGATCTCCAGGTCGCCGACGGTGTGCACGGTCAGGTCGAAGCCGCCGTGCCGGGCGATCTGGTTCAGCATGTGGTCGTAGAAGCCGACGCCGGTCTCGATGTCGGCCTTGCCGGTGCCGTCGAGGTCGATCTCGACGAGGACCTTGGTCTCCTTGGTGACCCGTTCGATCCGGGCGGTGCGACTCATTGCTTACCTTTCGGTCGCGGCTGCGGGGGTGGCGAGCTCACTCTCGCGCTCTCACCGGAGCCGCTCCATTGCGGACAGGAAGGCGTCGGTCTCGGCGGGGGTGCCGGCGGTGACCCGCAGCCAGCCGGGCAGGCCGACGTCGCGGACCAGCACCCCGGCGTCGAGCAGGGTCCGCCACGCGGCGGACTGGTCGCCGCCGACGGAGAAGAGCACGAAGTTGGCGTCGCTGTCGGCGACCCGGTGACCCCGGGCGCGCAGCTCGGCGACGATCCGGTCGCGCTGCTCCATGATCGCCGCGACCGTGCCCAGCAGGGCGTCGCGGTGGGCCAGGGCCCCGCGGGCCGCGGCCTGGGTGAGCGCGGAGAGGTGGTACGGCAGCCGGACGAGCTGCACCGCCTGCACCACGGCCGGGTCGGCGGCCAGGTAGCCCAGCCGGCCGCCGGCGAAGCCGAACGCCTTGCTCATCGTCCGGGTGACCACCAGCCGCGGGTGGCCGGGCAGCACCGCCAGGGCGCTCACCGTGCCGGGCCGGGCGAACTCGGCGTACGCCTCGTCCACCACCACCATGCCGGGCGCCTCGTCGAGCACCGCGGCGACCACCGCCGGGTCCAATGCGGTCCCGGTCGGGTTGTTCGGCGAGCAGAGGAAGACCACGTCGGGGCGGTGCGCGCGGACCTGGGCCACCGCATCGGCGGCGGTCAACCCGAAGTCGGCGCCGCGCGCCGCCGGGATCCAGCCGGTGCCGGTGCCGAGCGCCAGCAGCGGGTGCATGGAGTACGCCGGGGTGAAGCCGAGCGCCGTCCGCCCCGGACCGCCGAACGCCTGGAGCAACTGCTGCTGGACCTCGTTGGACCCGTTGGCCGCCCAGACCTGCTCGACGGTGAGCCCGTGGCCGAGGTATTCGGCCAGGTCGCGCGGAGCGCCACCGCGTCCCGGTCCGGGTAGCGGTTGAGGTCGCGCAGCTCGGCCGCGAGCGCCTTGCCGATCGCCTCCACCACCGGCTCGGGCACCGGGTAGGAGTTCTCGTTGGTGTTCAGCCGCACCGGCACGTCGAGCTGCGGCGCGCCGTACGGCTTGAGCCCGCGCAGGTCGTCGCGGAGCGGGAGATCGTCCAGCGTCGTCACGACGGGCCCTCCGCGAAGCGGACACTGACCGCCTGGCCGTGCGCCGGCAGGTCCTCCACGGTCGCCAGCGTGACCACGTGCGGCGCGACGTCGCGCAGCGCGTCCTGGCTGTACTCCACGAGGTGGACGCCGCGCAGGAAGGACTGCACGGACAGGCCGGAGGAGTGCCGGGCGCAGCCGCCGGTGGGCAGGACGTGGTTGGAGCCGGCGCAGTAGTCGCCGAGCGACACCGGCGACCAGGCGCCGACGAAGATCGCCCCGGCGTTGCGCACCCGCAGCGCCCACTCCCGGGCGTCCTCGGTCTGGATCTCCAGGTGCTCGGCCGCGTACGCGTCGACCACCCGCAGCCCGGCGGAGAGGTCGTCGACCAGGACGACGCCGCTCTGCTCGCCGGTCAGCGCCGTGGTGACCCGCTCGACGTGCTTGGTGGCCGGCACCTGCCGGGCCAGCTCCCGCTCGACCGCGTCCGCGAGGGCGACCGACGGGGTGACCAGCACGCTGGCGGCCAGCGGATCGTGCTCGGCCTGGCTGATCAGGTCGGCGGCGACGTGCGCCGGGTCGGCGGTGTCGTCGGCCAGGATGGCGATCTCCGTCGGGCCGGCCTCGGCGTCGATGCCCACCAGGCCGCGCAGCAGCCGCTTGGCGGCGGTCACCCAGATGTTGCCCGGACCGGTGATCATGTCGACCGGCTCGCAGCGCTCCGCGCCGTCCGGGTCGACGGTCGAGCCGTACGCCAGCATCGCCACCGCCTGGGCGCCGCCGACGGCGTACACCTCGTCGACGCCGAGCAGCGCGCAGGCCGCCAGCACGCGCTGGTCCGGCAGGCCGCCGTTCTCCCGCTGCGGCGGGCTGACCACGACCAGGGAGCGGACCCCGGCCACCTGGGCGGGGACCACGTTCATCACCACGGTCGACGGGTACATCGCCAGGCCGCCGGGGACGTACAGGCCGACCCGGTCGACCGGCACCCAGCGCTCGGTCACCGTGCCGCCGGGCACCACCTGGGTGGTGTGGTCGGTGCGCCGCTGGTCGGCGTGGACCTTGCGGGCCCGGCTGATCGACTCCAGCAGCGCGGCGCGAACCTGCGGGTCGAGGGTCCCCTCGGCCTCCTTGATCGCCTCGGTGGGCACCCGCAGGCGCTCCGGGGAGATGCCGTCGAACCGCTCGCTCGCCTCCCGGATCGCCGGGTAACCATGCTCCCCGACCGCCTCGACCAGCGGGCGGATCCGCTCGACGGCCACCGACACGTCGAGCTGGGCACGGGGCAGCAGGCGGCGCGGGTCACGCACCCCGCCGCGCAGGTCGATCCGATTCAGCACCCTTGCGAGTCTAGGCGGCCGGTCCGGAGCCGACCCCGCGCCGTCCGTACGCCGGGACGGTGAGCCGGGACACGCCGAGGGGGCGCGATCGGGCTACGCTCGAACCGTGACCGCACGGCTGCCGGTGTTTCCGCTCGCAACGGTGCTCTTCCCGGGGCTGGTGCTGCCGCTGCACATCTTCGAGGAGCGCTACCGGGCGCTGGTGCGGCACCTGGTCGGGCTGCCCGAGGGGGCGCCGCGCGAGTTCGGCGTGGTGGCGATCCAGGCCGGCTGGGAGGTCGCCCCGGCCGAGCCGAACGGCCGGCCCGTCCCCGGCGGCGCGGACGTGACACTGCACGAGGTGGGCTGCACCGCCGAGTTGCGGCAGGTCACCGAGCTGGCCGACGGCGGGTTCGACATCGTCACCGTCGGCCGCCGGCGGTTCCGGATCGCCGACGTCGACGCCGACGCCGAGCCCTACCTGACCGCCGAGGTGGAGTGGCTGCCCGAGCAGACCGGGACGGACGAGGTCACCGACCTGCTCGCCGCCCGGGTGATCTCGGTCTTCCGGCAGTACCTCGGACTGATCCGGCCCGACCCGCAGGAGATCTCCGAGCAGCTGCCGGAGGACCCGACGGTGCTGTCGCACCTGGTCGCGGCCACCGCCGCGCTGACCGTCGCGGACCGCCAACGGCTGCTCGCCATCGACGACACCGCCGGCCGGCTCCGCGCCGAGCTGCGGCTGCTCAACCGCGAGGCGGCTCTGCTGCGTCAGGTCCGGGCGGTTCCGGTGCCGCTGAGCGAGCTGGCCGGTCCACCGGCGCCGAACTGAGCCCCTCCGCCGGGCCGACGCCCCAGCCACCGGCCCCCGCCAGCGGCGGCGGCCAGGCCGCGTACGGCTCCGGTTCCGGGCGCAGCGAGGGCCAGCGGGACCAGCCGGCCAGCAGGGTGTACGTGACGGCGGCCCCGAACGCGGGCAGCAGCAGGTTGCCGTGCGGGACGACCAACCAGTCCAAGCCGCCCGCCCGCAGGTCGGCCGGCTTGGTGAAGGCCTGGCCGTCCGGGGCGGTCTCCAGCAGCCGCTGGTAGGTCGACAGCCCGATCCGCCGGCCGAACTGCCAGGCCACCACCGCCGCGCCGAGGCCGCCCAGCGTGCCGGCGAGCAGCCCGACCGGGCCACGGCGGCGGCGCAGCAGGAACCACAGGGCGATCGCGGTGAGCACGCCGAAGCCGAGGCCGAGCAGGCTGAACCAGCCGTCGGCGGCGATCGGCTGTTCCGGCTGCGGCGTGGCGTAGATCGCCCCCTCGGCGGTCTTCAGCACCGGGGTGTCCGGCGCGACGGCGGCCCAGAGCAGTCCCAGCGGGGCGCCCAGCACGGTCAGCAGGAGCGCGACTCCCAGCGTCAGCCCGACGGTCCGGCGGACCCCGCGGGCGGGCCGGGCGGTCACGGCCGGCCCGGCGACCGTCGCCGGGCGGTGCTCCGCTCCCGGACCGGCCCAGGCGAGCGCGTAGAGCTGGTGCGCGACGGCCGGTCGCGTTCC
>NZ_JAEVHJ010000164.1:0-14105 GCF_016802855.1 Micromonospora sp. ATA51
TTGACCGCGTCGGCGAGCGCGGCGGCCCGCTCGACGTGCTCGGCGACGAAGTCGTCCCGGGCGGCGTCGGTGAAGCCGCCGGGCGTGCCGCCGGCCGGGTCGCGTCGGAGGTCTCGGGCGCGGCCCAGCGGACCAGCGCGGCGTGCCGCTCGGCCAGCTCCGCCTTGCTCACCCCGGCGTACGCGGCCTCCCGCATCAGCGGCGTCGCGAACGCGTACCCGGTGCGGGTGCGGTGCAGCATGCGGCGTTGCAGCAGCTCCTCCACGGCCCGGTCCAGCGCGACCGCGACCACCGCCGCCGGTCGGCCGTCCCGCCCGGCGCGCTGCTCGCGGAGCGCCTCCAGGGCGCCGGCCGGCACGGTGTCGCCGACCACCGCCGCGTCCCGCAGCACCGAGCGGGCGTCCACCGGCAGCGCGTCGATGCGGGCGGCGAGCACGGCGGCCAGGTCCCGGGAGAGCAGCCGGCTGCCCAGCGAACCGGGGACCAGCCGCCAGCCGCCGTCCGCGCCCGCGGTCAGCGCACCGCGCTCACGCAGCAGGGTGACCAGCTCGGCCAGGTAGAACGGGTTGCCCTGGGCGGTCGCCAGCAGCCGGTCGGCGTCGTTCTGCGGCAGCTTCCCGCCGCCGAGATAGCTGGTCAGCAGCCGGGCCGCGTCGGCGCCGCGCAGCGCGGGCAGCCCGTGCACCTCGGCGTCCGCGACCCGGGTCAGCGCCCCGGCGGTACGCACCAGTTCGGGGCGGCCGAGCAGCAGCACCAGCACCGGGCCGCTGAGCCGGTTGAGGGTCAGCGCGAGCGCCTTGATGGTCTCGGCGGTGGCGTCGTGCAGGTCGTCCACCACGATCACCAGCGGCGCCTCGACGGCGAGCCCGCTGAGCAGCCCGGCGACCGCGTTGGGCACCGCCTCGGCGTCCGGCGGCGGGGCGGCGGCGCTCCACTCGCCGTTCTCGGCGGTGGCGGGGAGTTCGGCGTACCCGAGCAGGGCGAGCAACTGGTCGGTGGCGAGCGGCGGCGGGTCGCCGGGGAGCCGGCCGAGCCGCTGGGCGAGTCGGCGCAGCCGCTCCTCCACCGCCGGCCGGGTGAGCGCGGTGGCCGCGTCGCTGGGCAGGCCGACCGCCGCCCGGACCAGGTCGGCGAGGGGGGCGAGCCGGCGGCGTTCGCCGAAGGCGGCGCAGCGTACGGAGAGCACCCGGGCGCCGGTGTGCGCGGCGTACCGGCCGGCGCCGACGTCGTAGCCGGCGGCGAGGCGTTCCACCTCGGCGGCGAACCGGGACTTGCCGATGCCCGCCTCGGCGGTCATCAGCAGCACTCGGGGGTCACCCCGGTCGATCACCTCGGCGAGCCGGCCGGCGACCCGGCCGATCTCGGTCTCCCGGCCCACGAAGGGCGCCTCGTCGCCGAGGCCGGACCGGGTGCCCGGCGCGTCCAGCAGGCCCAGCAGCTCGTACGCCTCGACCGGCTCGCGCTTGCCCTTGAGCCGCAGCGGGCGCAGCGCCCGCCAGGAGGCGACGTGCCGGGTGGCGGCGGAGGTACGGGCGCCGGCGTAGACCGCGCCCACGGCGGCGGCGTCGGCGAGCCGGGCGGCGGTGTTCACCGTGTCGCCGATGACCGTGTATTCGATCGCGGCCTGGATGCCGGCGATCACGTCGCCGGTGTTCAGGCCGACCCGCAGGCCGAGGGGCGCGCCGCCACCGCGCTCGTCGTCGAGCACCCGGCGGACCGCCCGCTGCATGGACAGGGCGGCCCGGACCGCGCGTTCGGCGTCGTCCTCGTGGGCGACCGGCGCGCCGAAGACCGCCATGATCCCGTCGCCGGTGAGCTTGTCGACGTGCCCGCCGAAGGTCTTCACCGCGCCGGCGAGCGCGGCGAGCACCCGGTCGGTGACCGCGCCGACCCGTTCCGGGTCGAGGTCCTCGGACCAGGAGGTGAAGTCGGAGAGGTCGCCGAAGAGCACGGTGACCACCCGCCGCTCGGCGGCGGGGAGGGTGGCGGCGGCCGGCAGCGCCGCGCCGCAGTTGTGGCAAAACCGGGCGCCGGGTACGGCGACGGTTCCACACACCGGGCAGGTCACGGCTGCTTCAACTCCGCACCCCCGGCGCCGGATTCCCGGGGCTCGACCCCGAGGTACTCCAACTGGGCCCGGACCGACCATTCGGCGGCCCACCAGAGCGACCGGTCCACGTCCGCGTAGACCCGGGCGACCACCTCGGGCGCGGTGGTGGCGCCGTCGGCGACCGCCGACCGGACCTGGTCGAGCCGGGCCCGGCGGTGGGCCAGGTAGAAGTCGGCGGCGGCACCGCAGTCGGCCAGGGCCGGGCCGTGCCCGGGCAGCGCCGGGATCCCGCGGTACGTCGAGAGCAGTTCCAGGCTGGCCAGGTAGTCACCGAGGTGGCCGTCCGGGTGGGCGACCACGGTGGTGCCGCGCCCCAGGATGGTGTCGCCGGTGAGGACCGCCCGCTCGCCGTCGTGCTCGACGAGGAAGCAGACCGAGTCCCCGGTGTGGCCGGGGGTGGGCAGCAGCCGGATCTCCAGGCCGAACCCGCCGACGTTCTCGCCGGGCGTGGTCAGCGGTTCACCGCCGATGGTGTGCGCCGGGTCGGCGGCGCGCACCTGGACGCCGCCGAGCAGTTCGGCCAGGCGCGCCGCGCCGTCGGTGTGGTCCGGGTGCCCGTGGGTGATCAGCACCAGCCCGACCGGGGCGTGCCCGGCGATCCGGGCGAGATGGGCGTCGTCGGCCGGTCCGGGGTCGACCACCACGGCCGGCTCGCCGGGGGCCGCCCGCAGCACCCAGATGTTGGTGCCGTCGAGCGTCATCGGCCCCGGGTTCGGCGCCCGCAGCAGCGTCGCCCAGCCGGGTAACTCGTCGGCCAGCGCCCCCGCCGCCTCGGTCACATGCCCGCCCATGGCAGCGATCGTACGACCCCGCCCGCCGGTCCCCGCGATCTTGCGGTTCCGGCCCCTGATTCGTGCCCGTTCAGGGCTTTCGTCGGGGCACGAACCGCAAGATCGCGGGTACGGAGCGTCAGGCGACCTCGACGATGACCTCGACCTCGACGGGAGCGTCGAGGGGGAGTTCGGCGACGCCGACCGCGGAGCGGGCGTGCCGGCCGGCCTCGCCGAAGACCGCGCCGAACAGGTCGGAGGCGCCGTTGATCACGCCGGGCTGGCCGGTGAAGCCGGGCGCGCTCGCGACGAAGCCGCTCAGCTTGACGATCTTGACGACGTTCTCCAGGCCGACCAGCGAGTCGATCGCGGCCAGGGCGTTCAGCGCGCACCGCTGGGCCAGGTCCTTCGCCTGGTCGGCGGAGACGCCGGCGCCGACCTTACCGGTGGCGAGCAGCTTGCCCTCCGCCATCGGCAGCTGGCCGGAGACGTAGACGTGCTGCCCGGACTGGACGGCCGGCACGTAGCTGGCCACCGGCGGCACCACCTCGGGCAGGCTCAGGCCGAGTTCCGCGAGCTTCGCGTGCGGTCCGTTGCTCACGCCCGTCAGCCCTTCGGACGCTTCAGGTAGGCGACGAGCTGCTCCGGGTTCGGGCCGGGAACCACGGAGACCAGCTCCCAGCCGTCCTCGCCCCAGTTGTCGAGGATCTGCTTGGTCGCGTGGACCAGCAGCGGAACCGTGGCGTATTCCCACTTCTGCATCGGGTGAAGGCTCCCTTGCCTGGCATGGACACTTTCCAGGCACAGACTACGGTCAGGACGGCGGCCTGGGCGCGGGACGCTGCTCGGGCGTCACGGGCAGCTCGCCGCAGGGGCCCTCGTGGTCGTAGCGCTGCGGGCACCGGCTGCGGTCGGGCAGCAGCAGGTCGCAGAAGACCCGGTGCCGGTTGTTCTGGTCGTCGGCGGTGGAGACCGTCGTCTCGCCGGCGTCCAGCTCGCTCAGGAAACCCAGCGAGGTGGCCACGGTGCCGGCCAGCGCGGTGGCCGCCGCCAGGTCGGCGACCCGGACCGGCAGGTGGATGACGTACCCGGGCTCCTCCTCGTCGGGACCCCGCTCGCCGGGGCGGACCAGGGCGCGGATCGCCTCGGCCGGTTCGAGGCAGCGGCGGTACGACCGCTCGTTGATCGGCAGGGCGGGGAGTTCGGCGTCGCCGGACCGGCGAGCCCGGTCACCGGGCGGAAACTGGGCTCGAGGAATGTTCTCCGCGTCGCGCATGCGCTTGCCTCCGGGCGTCGTACCTGGTCTGAATCACCACCGTCCGGCTCGGACATCCGCCCGGTCCGGCCCCCGCACCGCGACGAACGTAGGGCCGATCCTCGGACCCGACAACGGGACGCGCACGCGTGATCACCTGCAGTCACATATGCGACAGATGCGTCGTCGGGGAGGTGATCGAGGTTCACGTCCCACCGGTGGTTGCGGCGCCGCGCGACCGGCGCGATCGCACGCGGGGGCTGGCAACTCGCCCATCGACCGCTACCCTTCCGGTCGGACGGGCGACCCACGCCCGCCCGCCACGCTCGATCACGCGTCCGTCGCCTGGGGCGGCGACGGCGCCGCACCCCGGGGGAAAGACATGACCCAACCGCCCATCGGTGGCGCCACCGGCTCGCTCGACGGCCCGTCCCGCGACGAGCCGTCGGCCGGGCACGCGCCGGCCACCGCACCGGCCCCCGGCACGTTCCCGCCGCCGCCGGCCGCTGGCTACCCGCCGTACCCGAGCCCGGCGGCCCCGAAGAAGCGGCGCGGCCTGCTGATCGCCTCGATCGCGCTGGCCGCGGCCATCCTGCTCTGCGGCGGGGGCGGCACGGCGGCGTTCCTGACCCTGCGGAACACCGAGGACGGCCAGGGCGCGAAGGAGCCGGCGGTCGCCGTGGACGGCTTCCTCACCGCCGTCTACAAGGACCGGGACGCCAGGAAGGCGGCCACCTTCGTCTGCTCCGCCGCCCGCGACGACAAGAAGATCGCCGGCAAGGTCGCGGAGGTACAGAAGTACGCGGCGGAGTACCAGAACCCGCGCTTCCGGTGGACCACCCCGACGGTGGACAACCAGACCGGCGACCGGGCCACCGTCACCACCAAGGTCACCATGACCACCGCTGACGAGAAGGTGGCCGACCAGGAGCTGCGCTTCACCGTGGTGCGGAAAACGGGTTGGTGGGTCTGCGAGGTCGCCTGAGCCCGGCGGCTGGATAGGCTCGACGGGTGCGAGCAGCTGAGCAACGGTCCGAGACCTGGCCGGCCCGCCTTCACGTGGTGACCGGCAAGGGCGGCACGGGCAAGACCAGCGTGGCCGCAGCGCTGGCCCTGGGCCTGGCCGCAGGCGGCCGGCGCACGCTGCTGGTCGAGGTGGAGGGGCGGCAGGGCATCGCCCAGCTCTTCGGCACCGACCCGCTGCCGTACGAGGAGCGGCACCTGGCCGACGCCCCCGGCGGCGGCGAGGTGCGGGCCCTGGCGGTGGACGCCGAGGAGGCCCTGCTCGAGTACCTGGACATGTTCTACAAGCTCGGCGCGGCCGGCCGGGCGCTGCGCAAGCTCGGCGCGATCGACTTCGCCACCACCATCGCGCCGGGCCTGCGGGACGTGCTGCTCACCGGCAAGGTGAAGGAGGCGACCACCCGCACCAACGGCCAGCGCCGGACGTACGACGCGGTGGTGCTGGACGCGCCGCCGACCGGGCGGATCGGCCGGTTCCTCAACGTCACCGCGGAGACCGCCCGGCTGGCGAAGATGGGCCCGATCAAGACCCAGAGCGAGGGGGTCTCGGTGCTGCTGCGCTCCCCGATGACCGCGGTGCACGTGGTGACCCTGCTGGAGGAGATGCCGGTCCAGGAGACGGTGGACGCGATCACCGAGCTGACCCAGCTCGGTTTCCCGGTCGGTCGGGTGATCGTCAACGGCGCCCGGCCGCCGGTGCCGGCGGGGCGGGCGCTGAGCCAGGCCGAGCTGAAGCGGGGGCTGCTCGCCGCGGGCCTGCCCGCCGACCGGGACACCGTGGCCGGGCTGGCCGGGGAGGCCCGGGACCAGCAGGTACGCCGGGAGCTGGAGGACTCGCTCCGCGCCGACCTGGTGGAACTGGGCCTGCCGCTCACCGAGCTGCCGCTGCTGCCCGACGGGGTGGACCGGGCCGGGCTGGAGACGCTGGCCAGGGCTCTCGTCCGGGCGGATTGACTCACACCTGCGGCCGGCACGGAGCAGAGACACCCCCGAGCCCGATACGCTCGATTGGTGCCTTCCGAAGACGCGGCGCCACCGCTGGACGTCGACCAGATCCTCGCCGACCCCGGGGTACGGATCGTCGTCTGCTGCGGGGCGGGCGGAGTGGGCAAGACGACCACGGCGGCCGCGCTGGCGTTGCGCGCCGCCGAGCGGCACGGCCGGCGGACGGTGGTGCTCACCATCGACCCGGCCCGGCGGCTGGCCCAGTCGCTCGGCCTGACCGAGCTGGACAACACCCCCCGCCAGGTCAAGGGCATCGACGTCGAGGCCAGCGGCGGTGAGCTGCACGCCATGATGCTGGACATGAAGCGCACCTTCGACGACGTGGTGCTTCAGCACACCGACCCGGCGAAGGCGGCGGAGATCTTCGCCAACCCCTTCTACCAGGCGATGAGTTCGACCTTCGCCGGCACTCAGGAATACATGGCGATGGAGAAGCTGGGCCAGTTGCACGCCCGGGGCGAGTGGGACCTGATCGTGGTGGACACCCCGCCGTCCCGCTCGGCGCTGGACTTCCTCGACGCCCCGGCCCGGCTCTCCCGCTTCCTGGACGGGCGGATGCTGCGGCTGCTGCTGGCCCCGGCGCGCAGCGGGGGGCGGAGCATGTTCAGCCTGGTGACCGCCAGCTTCGGGATGTTCTCCAAGGTCGTCCAGAAGGTGATCGGCGCGCAGCTGCTCACCGACCTCTCCGGCTTCGTCGCCGGGCTGGATTCGACGTTCGGCGGCTTCCGGCAGCGGGCCGAGCAGACGTACCGGATCCTGCAGGCGCAGGAGACCGCGTTCCTGCTGGTGGCGGCGCCCGAGCCGGACGCGGTCCGGGAGGCCGCCTACTTCGCCGGGCGGCTGCGGGAGGAGCGGATGCCGCTGGCCGGCCTGGTGCTCAACCGGGTCCACCGCCCGACCGCGACGTCGCTGGACGCGACGGAGAGCCTGGCCGCCGCGGAGCGGCTGGCCGAGTTGGGCGGCCACGAGGGCACCGTCGACGTGCTGCGGGCTCACGCCGCGCTGGCCCAGCAGGCGGTACGCGAGCAGCGGGTGGCGGCCCAGTTCACCGAGGCGTTCCCGGCGGTGCCGGCGGTGTCGGTGACGGCGCAGCCCGCCGACGTGCACGACGTCGACGGGCTGCGGACGATCGGCGCGGCGATCAGCCGACCGTGAAACGCCGTCAGTTGGCGGCGGTCACCAGGACCTTGTCCTTGCCGGCCTTCTCCTTGGCGTTCTTCGCCATGGCGGCCTCGAACATCTTGCGCCAGCTCGTCACCTGCGGGTGACGGCGCAGCAGCGCGCGGCGTTCCCGTTCGGTCATGCCGCCCCACACCCCGAACTCGATCCGGTTGTCGAGCGCATCGGCCAGGCACTCGTACCGAACTGGGCAGCTCCGGCAGATCCTCTTCGCCACGTTCTGTTCGGCGCCCTGTACGAACAACGCGTCCGGGTCCCCGTTCTGACATGCCGCCAGCGACGGCCAGTCAGTGATCATGCCCATGTGTACACGTCCCCCCTTGCAGTACCTACCGACTTCGTGCGACCAGCCGTCGAATTCCCCCGGCCGTCCGGCCCGTCCTTCCCCAAGGAGGCACGGACGACGTGTGGCCCTGTCGCCGCCACTCATCATGCTCTGTAGTCGCCTGATTACGCAACGTTGTCGGCGAAATCCATCATTCCGGACACTCCCGGCTTCCCGGGCCCTCGCCCGCCGTCTACCCGGCCCGGGTCGGTGAAAACGCTGCGCCGCTCCCCCGTTCGGAGGAGACTCGTCGCCAGGTTCACGCAACCACCCACCGGGGTTCGTGCGTTTAGCACAACGAGGTCGGCGCGCGCAGGAAATGGGGAAAGAACGCCCCAGCGCCCCTCGTTCCCTACTCGCGTACCCTGTCGAGGTGACCTGGATGCGGAAACGTGACCACAATGTGCTGACCAACGCCGCATCGCTACTCATCTGTGGCCTGTTGGCCGGCGTGGTGGTCGCGGCGGCGGCCTTCCCCGCGGTGGCGATGTCCGGGCTGGCCGCCAAGGCCGGCGCCGAGACCTTCGGCGCGCTGCCCAAGGAACTGACGGTGGCCCGGGCCCCGCAGATCACCTATCTGCTCGCCTCGGACGGCAAGACCCCGCTCGCGACGATGTACGACGAGAACCGCAAGGACGTCAAGCTCAAGGACATCTCGCCCTTGATGCAGAAGGCGATCATCGCGGCCGAGGACCACGACTTCTACAAGCACAACGGCGTCGACCTCAACGGTGTCGCCCGGGCGTTCGTCAACAACAGCTCCGGCGCCAACTCCCGCCAGGGCGCGTCGACGCTGACCATGCAGTACGTCCGGCTGGCCATCGCGTACTCGGCGACGCACCCGGCCGACGTGGTGGCGGCGACCGAGGACACCAGCGCCCGGAAGCTGCGCGAGATGCGCTACGCGCTCCAGATCGACAAGGAGCTCACCAAGGACGAGATCCTGGAGCGCTACCTGAACATCGCCGCCTTCGGCAACGGCGCGTACGGCATCTTCGCCGCCAGTCAGGTCTACTTCGGCAAGCAGCCGAGCAAGCTCGACATCCAGGAGTCGGCCATGCTGGCCGGCATGGTCAAGGCGCCGACCGCGTTCGACCCGACGACCAGGGCCGGTTACCCGGAGGCGGTGGCCCGGCGGGACTACGTCATCCAAAACATGGTCGACATCGGGGCGATCACCCAGGCGGAGGCCGACCAGGCCAAGAAGATCAAGCTGCGGGTGAACGACAAGCGCACCCCGAACGGCTGCGTCGCCACCAACCAGCGCACCTGGGGCTTCTTCTGCGACTACTTCTACCGCTGGTGGATGCAGCAGGGGACGTTCGGCTCGACCTCGTACGACCGGGAGCGCCGGCTGAAGAGCGGCGGCTACACCATCACCACCACGCTCGACGTGCAGGCGCAGAAGGGCGCCGACAAGGCGGTCCGCAACCACCTGAGCGAGAACAGCAAGGCGGCCCGGATGGTGGCGGCGATCGAGCCCGGCACCGGCCGGGTGCGGGCGATCGCGGTCAACCGCAACTTCAAGATCGACGACCCGAAGCACCCGCAGAACAAGATCTCCACCGACCCGAAGAAGGCCGCGAAGAAGATCCGGGGCAACTACCCGAACACGGTCAACCCGCTGGTCACCGGCGGCGGCGGCATCACCGGGTACCAGGCCGGCTCGACCTTCAAGATGTTCGCGATGGTGGCGGCCCTGGAGAAGGGCATCCCGCTCAGCTACACCATCAACGCGGAGCCGTTCTTCAAGTCCGAGTACATCATCGATTCGAAATCATCGGCGGCCTGCAAGGGCACCCACTTCTACTGCCCGAAGAACGCCAGCGCCAGCATGACCGGCGTGCACAACATGTGGAGCGCGTTCGGCAAGTCCGTCAACACCTACTTCATCCCGCTGCAGCAGCAGGTCGGCGCGGAGAACGTGGTGAAGGCCGCCCAGAAGCTCGGCATCACCTTCCGCGCGCCGTCGGACGCCCGGTTCGCCTCGAACAAGGACTACGCGCACCAGTGGGGCGCGTTCAGCCTCGGCGTCTCCCAGACCACCCCGCTGGAGCTGGCCAACGCGTACGCGACGCTGGGGGCGGACGGCAAGTACTGCGAGCCGATCCCGGTCCAGGAGATCCGTGGCCCGGACGGCAACAAGCTGGACATCGCCAACCCGCACTGCGAGCAGCGGATCAGCACCGAGGTGGCCCGGGCCGCCGTGGACGCGGCCCGCTGCCCGGTCGGTGACCGGTCGGCCACCTCCAAGTGCACCGGCGCCACCGCGGGCAACGTCCGCCGCATCGTCGGCGCGCCGGTCGCCGGCAAGTCCGGCACCACCGACTCGGACAAGACCTCCGCGCTGGTGGCGATGACCAAGCAGTACGCGGTGGCCGGCATCATGGCCGACCCGGACTGGCCGCAGACCGACCAGAAGATGGGCCACGACGTCCCGAACGGCATCAACCCGGCGGTGTACGAGACGCTGCGCGACGCGATGAAGAACAAGGAGCCCGTCGACTTCACCCCGCCCAGCGGCAAGATCATCTTGGGTGACCAGCGCTCCATCCCCGACGTCAAGTGCCAGCCGATCGAGACCGCCAAGTCGCGGCTGCGGGGCGCCGGGTTCGACCCAGTCGTCTCCAGCAGCAAGGTCCCGTCGAGCTGCCCGAAGGACACCGCCGCCGGCACCAGCCCGGACGGCCGCACCATCAAGGGCGGCGTGGTGAGCATCGAGGTCAGTGCCGGTGGCGGCGCCACGCCGGCCGATGGCGCCACCCCGCCCGGTGGCCCACCGCCGCCCGCCACCGGCCGCCCCGGGCGACCGCGCGGCTGACCCGTGGCACGGACGGGCGGCACCCCACCAGGGGGTGCCCGCCCGTTTCGCGTACGTGCGGCGGCAGCCGAGTCGGTCAGAGGCCGAGCTGCCGGCGTACCTCGGCGGCGACCCGGCCGCCCTCGGCCTGGCCGGCCACCGCGGTCTGGGCCGCCTTCATGGCCGGGCCCATCTGGGCCTTGCCGGTGAAGCCGCCCGCGGCGAGCGCCCCCGCGACCAGCTCGGCCAGCTCCTCGTCGGAGAGCTGCTTCGGCAGGTAGCGCTCCAGCACCTCACCCTCGGCGGTCTCCTTGGTGGCCTGCTCGGCGCGCCCGGCGTCGGCGAAGGCGGTGGCGGCCTCGCGCCGCTTCTTCGCCTCCTTGGTCAGCACCGCGAGCACCTCGTCGTCGGTGAGCTCGCGCTTGGCCTTGCCGGCGACCTCGGCGTTGCCGACGGCCGCGAGGGCCATCCGCAGCGTGGAGGTGGTCAGCTCGTCGCGCGCCTTGAGTGCGGCGCGCATGTCTACGGTGAGGCGGTCCTTCAGCGTGCTCATGGACGGTCAAACTACCCTGAACGCCATGCGAAAGCGCACACTATTCCGGCTCGCCGCCGGGACCTTCGCCGCGGGCACGGCCACCCTGGCGTACGCGTCGCTCGTCGAACGCAACATGTTCACCCTCCGCCGGTACGACGTGCCGGTGCTCCCGGCCGACGCCGAGCCGCTGCGCGTGCTGCACCTGTCGGACCTGCACATGACGCCCGGCCAGCGGCGCAAGCAGGACTGGGTGGCCTCGCTGGCCGCCCTCGACCCCGACCTGGTCGTGGTGACCGGCGACAACATGGCCCACCCCGACGCCGTTCCCGGCGTGCTGCGGGCCCTGCAACCGCTGCTCGACTTCCCGGGCGCGTTCGTCTTCGGCTCGAACGACTACACCGGGCCGGTCTGGAAGAACCCGTTCACCTACTTCCTGCCCGACCGGGAGTACACCGAGGGCGTGGCGCTGCCGTACGAGGAACTCCGGGACGTCTTCACCGGCGCCGGCTGGGTCGACCTGAACAACGCCCGGACCACGGTGAAGGCCGGTGGCCGGGAGGTCGAACTGGTCGGCGTCGACGATCCGCACATCGAGCGGGACGACTACGCCGCGGTGGCCGGCCCGGTGTCCGCCTCGGCCGAACTCGCCCTCGCCCTGGCCCACTCCCCCGAGCCGGCCGTCCTCGACCAGATGGCCGCGGACGGCTTCGGGCTGCTGCTCGCCGGGCACACCCACGGCGGCCAGGTCTGCGTGCCGGGCTACGGCGCGCTGGTGACCAACTGCGGGCTGCCCCGCTCGATGGCCCGCGGCCTGCACCGCTGGCCCGGCTCGGACTCCTGGCTGCACGTCTCCGCCGGGCTCGGCACGCACCCGACCGCGCCGGTGCGCTTCGCCTGCCCGCCGGAGGCGAGCATCCTCACCCTGATCCCCCGCTGAGCGGGTCCGGGACGCCCCGGACCCGGCGCGGGGGTACCGAGTTTGACCATCGGTCCGGGTGGGCTACTATTTGTCGGCACGCCTCGGGGTGTGGCGCAGCTTGGTAGCGCGCTTCGTTCGGGACGAAGAGGTCGTCGGTTCGAATCCGGCCACCCCGACCAGAGGTAACAGCAGGTCAAGGCCCCTCCGTGGAGGGGCCTTGATTCGTTTCTGGGGATCACTGCTCTCTAGAAGGCACTGAGCAGGCAGCTGCCGGGTGTCGAGGCGTTTGGTGCTGAGTGCCGGGATCAGGTGCAGCCGGACGACGCTCTCGGCGGGCGTCCCAGCCGGCGGCGGAGGCGATGCCGAGATCGAGGCACCCCGCAGGTACGGAGGCAGTACGTTCGTAACCGAGACGATGACGCCCTGACTCAGCCCGGGGAGGCCGCGATGAGCACGACGGACGTCCGGAGCAGCGACGCGAGCGGGACGACGAGCATCAAGAAGGTCGACATGAAGCTCGAGGTGGTCGTCATCCCCGTCTCGGATGTCGACCGCGCGAAGGAGTTCTACGGGCGCCTCGGGTGGCGGCTCGACCAGACGCCGCCGGGTGTGATCCAGTTCACGCCGCACGGCTCCGAGTGCTCGGTCCAGTTCGGACCGAACCTCACGTCGGCCACGCCTGGTTCGGCCAAGGAGTACCTGATCGTGTCCGACATCGAGGCGGCCCGGAACGCGCTGGTCGCCGCCGGTGTCGAGGTGAGCGACATTTTCCACATCGGCCCGGACGGGCCGGTGAGCGGTCTGGATCCCGAGCGTCGCAGCTACTTCTCGCGCGCCTCGTTCAGCGACCCCGACGGCAACAACTGGCTGCTTCAGGAGATCACGACCCGGCTTCCCGGGCGCATCGAGGCTGCTGCGACCTCGTTCGGCTCGGCAAGCGACCTGGCGGGCGCGCTTCGGCGGGCGGCGGCCGCACACGGCGAGCACGAGAAGCGCACCGGCAAGACGGACGCGAACTGGCCCGACTGGTACGCGGAGTACATGGTGAGCGAGCAGAGCGGCGCGGAACCGCCCAAGTGAGCGAGATGTCGCGGCCCACCAGTCGGCTCGACGTCAGGACGGCTCGCCCGCCGCCCGCCGTGACTAGCATCGGCGGCGATGGAGCTGCTGGAGCGGGCCGGCCCACTCGACGCGCTGGACGAGCTGCTGACGGCCAGTGCCGCCGGTGGCCGCATCGCGCTCGTCGCCGGCGAGGCGGGCGCCGGCAAGTCCGCGCTGGTGAGCGCGTTCACGGCGGCGGTCGGAGTTCGGGCCCGAGTGCTCCAGGGCGGCTGCGACCCCCTGCTCACCCCGCGCGCCCTCGGCCCGCTGCACGACATCGGCCGGCAGATCGGCGGCGCGCTGGCCGAGCGGCTCGCCGACAGCCGGACCGGTGGCGGGAGGGAGGGTGAACGCCGGGGGGTGCTCTTCGACGCCCTCCTCGACGAGCTGGCCGGACCTCGGCAACGCCGCCGACCGGTGCTGGTGATCGAGGACGCGCACTGGGCGGACGAGGCCACCCTCGACCTGACCGCCTTCCTCGGCCGTCGGCTGGCCGGCTGCCGCGCCCTGCTGGTGCTCACCTACCGCGACGACGAGGTGGGTCCGGAGCACCCCCTGCACGCGGTGCTCGCCGGGCTGCCCCGCGCGCTGGTGCGCCGGCTGCCGCTGCCGCCGCTCTCCACCGCCGCCGTCGAGGAGCTGGCCCGCCGCGCCGGGCGCTCCCCCGCCGGCCTCTACCAGGCCACCGGGGGCAACCCGCTGCTGGTCACCGAGGTGCTGGCCGCCGCCGAACCGGGTGTCCCGCCGACCGTACGCGACCTGGTGGCCGCCCGGCTCGCCGCGCTCAGCCCGGCCGCGCGGGAGGTGGCCCGGCTGGTGTCGGTGGTGCCGTCCCGGGCCGAGTCGCACCTGCTTGCCGGGGAGCCGGCGGCGGCCGTCGAGGAGTGCCTGGCCGGCGGGCTGCTGGTGCCGGCGGAGGACGGCGTGCGGTTCCGCCACGAACTGCTCCGCCGGGCGGTCCGGACGGCCTCTCCCCGGTACGCCGCTCGGCCCTGCACGCGGCGTGCTGGCCCGGCTCGCCGGCCGGTCCGACGTGGACGTCGCCCGGCTGGTGCACCACGCGCACCACGCCCACGACGCGCC
>NZ_JAEVHJ010000165.1:0-14098 GCF_016802855.1 Micromonospora sp. ATA51
CGGCCGCCATGGCCCCGGCGACGCCGCGCCGGTCCGACAGTTCCGGCTCTGGCTCGACCGGGACGCCCGTTGCACCGGCTGGTGGGGCGGCTGCCCGACGACACCGAGGTCACCGTGCAGCTGGAACGCAGCGACCGGCCGACCTGCGCCCGGTGGACGCGCTGGGCGGCGTCCCGGCCTGCCACGGGCGCTCACCGACGCCGAGGCCGTCCGGTTGGCCGGGCTGCCGACCCGGCTACGGGCCGCCGGTGGCGCCGCGCTGACCGGAATCGCGCCGCTCGGCCCGACCAAGAACCTGCGCGCCGCCGGCTGGCTGAGCTGGGCGGGTTCCGCCGCGTACCTGGCGGTGGGCGAGATCGGCACGCCCGGACGCCGGACCCTGCTGCGTCACCAGGCGGGCCGGTCGCCCGGGTGGAGGTACCGGCGGACGACAGCACGGCGGAGCGCCGGCCCGACCACCGCTGCCGCCGCCGGCCGGCCTCCCCTGGCCGCGCCCCACGCCTCCGACCGACGACCTGGACCGGCTCGTCGCGCCGCGCTGGGAGCCGTCGGCACGCCGGCCGACACCCGGTCGGCGGTCCGCCTGCGCGCCGACCGGCTGGCCGACCGCACCGTCGACGTCGTCGAGCTGCGGGAGCACGGGGCGCAGCTGCGCTACTGGATCGACCGGGAGGGGCTGCTGCGCCGGGTGGAGCTGCGCACCGGGCGCGGCGTGTGGGCGCAGCTCGATCTCACCCCCGCACCGGTCCCGGCGCTGCCCACGACCACGTTTCCGCCGACGGCCCGCTGAGCGGGCCCGTCAGGGCCGCCAGCCGGTCCGCCCGGCCCACTCCTCGGCCCGCAGGTGCTCCTCGTCGAACCAGGGGTCCTTCAGCGTGCCGTAGGTCGCGCCGTCCGGCGCCGACGCCGCCAGCTCCCGCTTGAGCTGCAGGTAGGCGGCCCGCTGGTCCGGATCGGCGCGCAGGTGGTCGCGCGTCAGCAGGGCGTACCGCCAGCCCGGCGAGCCGGTCACCCGCAGGTGCAGGTACACCGGGCGGCCGGGATCGGCGCTGCCGTGCAACCGCTTCTCCCACCGTCCGCCGCCGGGGGGACGAAGGTTGTCCCACCAGTCGCCGGGCAGCCGGGGAAAGCCGCCGTCGGCGAGCCGCTCGGCGATCGGCCCGTCCGCCTCGGCCAGCGACGGCACCCCGAGCTGGATGTCGATGACGTCCTTCGCGGCGAGCCCGGGCACGGCGGTCGAGCCGATGTGCTCGATGGGCAGGTCGGCGGGGGCGAGCGCGTGCCGGATCCGGGCGGCCAGCCGGGCGTACTGCTGCGGCCAGGTCGGGTCGGGCTCGGTGAGCACCACCCGCTCCGGACGGACCGCCCGCCGCGCCCGCACGTTCTCCTCGTAGGGGACCAGCCGGTCGCGCCACAGGCCGTCCACCGCCGCGTGCAGCTCCGCCAGGTCACCGTCGTTGCTCAGCACCACGTCGGCCGCCGCCCGCCGGCGGGGGTCGTCGGCCTGCGCGGCGATCCGCCGCTCGGCCTCCGCGCGGTCCATGCCGCGGTCGCGGGTCAGCCGCTCCAGCCGGGTGGCCACCGCCGTCTGGACGACCACCACCAGGTGGTACGTCGGCGCGAGCCCCACCTCCACCAGCAGCGGTACGTCGTTGACCACCACGGCGTGCGGCGGCGCCGCGGCGACCAGCTCGGCGGTCCGCGCCCGGACCCGGGGATGCGTGATCCCCTCCAACCGGCGGCGGGCCTCCTCGTCGGCGAAGACGACCGCGGCCAGCGCCGCCCGGTCCAGCGCGCCGTGGGCGTCCAGCACCCGGTCGGAGAAGGTCGCCACGATCTCGGCCAGCCCGGCGCTGCCCGGGGCGACCACCTCGCGGGCGACCTGGTCGGCGTCGATCACCACCGCGCCCAGCGCGGCCAGCCGGGCCGCCACGGCGCTCTTTCCGGAGCCGATCCCACCGGTCAGTCCCACCATCAGCACCGGACCAGTCAACCCGATCACCAGCCCGCCGCCAAACCGGGCCCGGCCCCTGATCCGGACCCGTGGGCCGCCCGGCGGTCCGACCGGCTCGCCCCCGGGGTCGCCCGGACGGGGCGGTCGACGGCAGTCCCGGATGTGGGGGGCATCAGCGCCGTCCGGACAGCCCCACCTCGCCGAACTGGTCCACCCGGTCCGGGGGGTTCGCGTGGCGGCAACGGCGAGGGCCCCGCCCCCGGCGACCCGGTGGAAACCGGATCGCGGGGCGGGGCCCGTCGTCGTCAGCGGGTCACTTGCCGCCGGCGAGCTTCTCCCGCAGAGCGGCGAGCGCCTCGTCGGTGGCCAGGGTGCCGGCCGGCTCCTCGGCCTGCCGGCTCGGGGCCGTGGTGGTCGTGGTGGTGGTGCCACCGGCGGACACGGGCGGAGCCGGGTTGGCAGCGGCCTCGGCGTCGGCGGCCCGGGAGGTCTGCACCTGCTTGGTGTGGGCCTCCCAGCGCTGACGGGCCTCGGCGTACTGGTTCTCCCAGGTCTCGCGCTGCTTGTCGTACCCCTCGAGCCACTCGCCCGTCTCCGGGTCGAAGCCCTCCGGGTAGATGTAGTTGCCCTCGGCGTCGTAGGTCGCGGCCATGCCGTAGAGGGTCGGGTCGAAGTGCTCCTCGCCCTCGACGAAGCCCTCGTTGGCCTGCTTGAGCGACAGCGAGATCCGGCGGCGCTCCAGGTCGATGTCGATGACCTTGACCATGACCTCGGAGCCGACCTGGACGACCTGCTCCGGGATCTCCACGTGGCGCTCGGCCAGCTCGGAGATGTGGACCAGGCCCTCGATGCCGTCGTCCACCCGGACGAAGGCGCCGAACGGCACCAGCTTGGTGACCTTACCCGGCACGATCTGCTGGATCGCGTGGGTGCGGGCGAACTGCCGCCACGGGTCCTCCTGGGTCGCCTTCAGCGACAGGGAGACCCGCTCGCGGTCCAGGTCGACGTCCAGGACCTCGACCTCGACCTCCTGGCCGACCTCGACGACCTCGGACGGGTGGTCGATGTGCTTCCAGGAGAGCTCGGAGACGTGCACCAGGCCGTCCACGCCGCCCAGGTCGACGAACGCGCCGAAGTTGACGATCGAGGAGACGACGCCCTTGCGGACCTGCCCCTTCTGGAGCTTGTTGAGGAACTCGGTGCGCACCTCGGACTGCGTCTGCTCCAGCCAGGCCCGGCGGGACAGCACCACGTTGTTGCGGTTCTTGTCCAGCTCGATGATCTTGGCCTCGAGCTCGCGGCCGACGTACGGCTGCAGGTCGCGCACCCGCCGCATCTCGACCAGGGAGGCGGGCAGGAAGCCGCGCAGCCCGATGTCGAGGATGAGACCACCCTTGACGACCTCGATGACCGAGCCGCGGACGACACCGTCCTCGTCCTTGATCTTCTCGATCGTGCCCCAGGCCCGCTCGTACTGCGCCCGCTTCTTGGAGAGGATCAGACGACCCTCCTTGTCCTCCTTCTGGAGGACCAGGGCCTCGATGTGGTCACCAACCGAGACGACCTCGGCGGGGTCCACGTCGTGCTTGATCGACAACTCCCGAGAGGGGATGACGCCCTCGGTCTTGTAGCCGATGTCGAGCAGGACCTCGTCCCGATCGACCTTGACGACGGTGCCTTCGACAATGTCGCCGTCGTTGAAGTACTTGATGGTCTCGTCGATCGCGGCGAGGAAAGCCTCCTCGGAACCGAGATCGTCGTGGGTGACCCGGGTGGCGCTCGAGGGGGCCTCGATGCTGCTCGTCATGTGGGCGGTTGCTCCGGTCGGATGGGTTGTCACAGCAGGCGTGGTGTCGCGGTGACCTTTTCGCGCCAGCGGATCCGCCGCCGGGCACACCGAACGATCGCCAAGTGAAGATCATTAGTGGCTCCGGTGACCGCGCACCTGCTCCCTGCCGAGGCACACGATCCGCGAGCGCATCGTCTAGCCTACCCGCTGCATTACCACAGCGTGCAAGCCCTCCCATGTCCTCGCGACCTCGTCAGCTGCGAAAGCGGAGATTTCGAACGGTAAGGTGCCACGCCTGTCTCGTCCGTCACACCGGCAACCTGCGTCCCACCCGTTCGGCGCGGCCGACCGACGGGCGACGGCGCACGGGGCCTAGCGTGAGCGCGTGGATGACGACAGGGTGACCCGACGCCGGGTCGGCGACGCCGAGGTACGCCGGGCCAACCGGGGCTGGTGGGACACCGACGCCGACGACTACCAGGCGGAGCACGGCGGGTTCCTGGGCGAGGTGGACTTCGTCTGGTGCCCCGAGGGATTGCGCGAGGCCGACGCCCGGCTGCTCGGCGACCTGACCGGGCGCCGGGTGCTGGAACTCGGCTCCGGCGCCGCGGCGGCCGCCCGGTGGCTCGCCACCCAGGGCGCCCGGCCGATCGCCCTGGACCTGTCCGCCGGCATGTTGCGGCACGCCGAGAGCGCCGCCGCCCGCACCGGCGTAACCGTCCCGCTGGTACAGGCGGACGCCCTCGCCCTGCCCTTCGCCGACGCGGCGTTCGACACCGCCTGCACGGCGTTCGGCGCGATCCCGTTCGTCGACGACTCGGCGGCGGTGATGCGCGAGGTGTTCCGGGTGCTACGCCCCGGCGGCCGCTGGGTCTTCTCGGTCACCCACCCGATGCGCTGGATCTTCCTCGACGACCCCGGCGAGGGCGGGCTGACCGCGGTCCACTCGTACTTCGACCGCTCCCCCTACGTGGAGCAGGACGAGCACGGGGTGGCCACGTACGTCGAGCAGCACCGCACCCTCGGCGACCGGATCCGGGAGATCGTCGGCGCCGGGTTCCGCTTCCTGGATCTGGTGGAGCCGGAGTGGCCCGCGGGACACGAGGGGATCTGGGGGCAGTGGAGCCCGCTGCGCGGCCGCCTCTTCCCCGGCACCGCCATCTTCGTGGCCGAGAAGCCGGCCGAGCGATAGCCGTCGTTTCCGCCCGCCGGCCCCGGGTACCCGGTGGGCATGGCTGAGAAGGAGTTCCGCAGGGGCGACCACGTCTCCTGGGCCAGCCACAGCGGGCGGGCGCACGGCGTGGTCAAGGAGAAGCTCATCGACCGGACGCACATCCGCGGGCATCCCGTGAACGCGTCCGCCGAGGACCCGCAGTACCGGATCCGCAACGACGACTCGGGCCGGGACGTCGCCCACCGCCCGGAGGCGCTGCGCCATGAGCCGAAGTGACGAGGGCCGGGACACCTATCGCGAGTTCACCGAGGCGGTGAACATGAAGCCCGGCGAACTGCGGAACTGGCTGGAGTCCGACCAGTCCAAGCACGTCGGCTGGCGCAAGAAGGGCACCAGGGGCGGCGAGTCGGTCGGCCACGAGTCCGGCCGCAGGATCATTGAGCTGCTGCGGCGCAAGCGCGAGCAACTCTCCGAGGGCGATTACAAGCACATGCGCAAGGTCGTCGGGTACGTACGGCGGCACATGGCGCAGCGACCGAGCGGCGACGTCCGTGAGACCCGGTGGCGGTACTCCCTGATGAACTGGGGTCACGACCCCCTCAAGGCTCCGCTTCCGCCGCCGGGCGGGCCGTCCCGGCGGGCACTGGAGCGGCGCGGCGCCCCACCGAAGGCGCGCCGCGGACCGGGACGGTAACCCGCGGATCAGTGGTCGGCGCTGTTCCAGTCGCGGCCCTCGCCGACGGAGACCTCCAGCGGCACCGACAGCGGGTACGCCTCGCCCATCTCCTTGCGCACCAGCGCCTCCAGGGTCTCCCGCTCGCCCGGGGCGACCTCGAGGACCAGCTCGTCGTGCACCTGGAGCAGGATCCGGGAGCGCAGGCCGGCGTCGCGCAACGCGCTGTCCACGTGCAGCATGGCGACCTTCATGATGTCGGCCGCGGAGCCCTGGATCGGGGCGTTGAGCGCCATCCGCTCGGCGATCTCCCGGCGCTGGCGGTTGTCGCTGACCAGGTCGGGCAGGTAACGCCGGCGGCCGAGGATGGTGGAGGTGTAGCCGTCCTGGCGGGCGCGGGCGACCACCTCCTGCAGGTAGTCGCGGACGCCGCCGAAGCCGGCGAAGTAGTTGTCCATCAGCCCGCGCGCCTCCTCGGCGCTGATCCCGAGCTGCTGGGAGAGGCCGAACGCGCTGAGCCCGTACGCCAGCCCGTAGTTCATCGCCTTGATCTTGCGCCGCTGGTCGGCGGTGACGGCGCCGACCTCCACGGAGAAGACCGACGAGGCGGTGGCGGCGTGGAAGTCGTGGCCGGAGTTGAAGGCCTCGATCAGCGCGTCGTCCGACGACAGGTGCGCCATGATCCGCATCTCGATCTGGCTGTAGTCGGCCGTGAGCAGGCAGTCGTAGCCCTCCCCCACCACGAAGGCGCGGCGGATCCGCGGCCCTCCTCAGTGCGGATGGGGATGTTCTGCAGGTTGGGCTCGGTGGAGGAGAGCCGGCCGGTCGCGGCCACCGTCTGGTTGAAGGTGGTGTGGATCCGGCGTCGTCGGAGACCGACTTCAGCAGCCCGTCGACGGTCGACTTGAGCTTGGCCACGTCCCGGTGGCGCAGCAGGTGCTCCAGCACCGGGTGCGGCTGCTGCGCGTAGAGCCACTGCAGGGCGTCGGCGTCGGTGGTGTAGCCGGTCTTGATCTTCTTGGTCTTCGGCAGGCCCAGCTCGGTGAAGAGGATCTCCTGGAGCTGCTTGGGCGAGCCGAGGTTGAACTCCCGCCCGACGGCCGCGTACGCGCCCTGCGCGGCGGCCTTCACCTCGGCGGCGAAGTGCGCCTCCAGCTCCGACAGGTAGTGCGTGTCGGCGGCGATGCCGGTGCGCTCCATGGCGGCGAGCACCCGCATCAGCGGCAGCTCCACCCCGGCCATCAGCCGCAGCGACTGCTCGCCGTCGCGGGTCAGCTCGGCGTCGATCGCGTCGGCCAGGTCGAGGGTGGCCCGGGCCTGGAGCATCAGGTTCTGCTCGGCCTCGCCGTCGTTGCCCAGCCCCTCCAGGGTGAGCTGGCCGGTCTCCGGCGCGTCGACCCGCAGCTCCCGGTGCAGGTAGCGCAGCGCCAGGTCGGTGAGGTCGTAGGAGCGCTGGTCGGGGCGGGCCAGGTAGGCGGCGATCTGGGTGTCCCGGGCGATGCCGGCCAGCTCCCAGCCGTGCGCGGCGAAGGCCAGCACGACGGGTTTGCTGTCGTGCAGCACCTTGGGGCGCTCGCCGTCGGCCAGCCAGCCGGCGAGGGCCGACTCGTCTGCCGGGTCGAGGGTGGCCGGGTCGAACCAGGCGGCCGCGCCGGCGGCGGTGGCCAGGGCCATCCCGGTCACCGTGGCGGTGTGCCGCCGGTTGGGGCCGGTGTCGAGCTTGACCGCCAGGCCGATGGGAGTGCCCGCGGGGGCGTGCGTCTCCAGCCAGCCGGCCACCGCCCCGGGCTCGGTGAGCATCTCCCCGGTCAGGTCGAACCCGGCCTCCGCCTCCGGCTCCACGGCCTCCAGGTACTGGTACAGCCGGTCGCGCAGGATGCGGAACTGGAGGGTGTCGAAGACCTGGTGCACGGCCTCCCGGTCCCAGCCCTGCCAGCGGGCGTCCTCGGGACGGACGGGCAGCTCCAGGTCGGAGACCAGACAGTTGATCTCGTAGTTGCGGATCACGTCGGCGAGCCGCTCGCGCAGGCTGTCGCCGGCCTTGCCCTTGATCTCGTCGGCCCGGGCGATGACGCCCTCCACCCCGCCGTACGTGTTGATCCACTTCGCGGCGGTCTTCGGGCCGACACCGGGGATGCCGGGCAGGTTGTCGCTGGTCTCACCGACCAGGGCGGCCAGGTCGCGGTAGCGCTGCGGGCCGACGCCGTACTTCGCCTCGACCGCGGCCGGGTCCATCCGGGCCAGGTCGGAGACGCCCTTGCGCGGGTAGAGCACGGTGATGCTGTCGCCGACGAGTTGGAACGCGTCCCGGTCGCCGCTGGTGATCAGCACCTGCATGCCCTGGTCGCGGGCCTGGCAGGCGAGGGTGGCGATGACGTCGTCCGCCTCGTACCCCTCCTTCTCCACGACCGGGATGCGCAGCGCGGCGAGGACCTCCTTGACCAGGCTGACCTGACCCTTGAAGTCGGTCGGGGTCTCGCTGCGGCCGGCCTTGTACTCGGCGTACTTCTCGGTGCGGAAGGAGCGGCGGGAGACGTCGAACGCGACCACGATGTGGCTGGGCTGCTCGTCGCGGAGCACGTTGATCAGCATCGAGGTGAAGCCGTAGACCGCGTTGGTGGGCTGACCCGTCGTGGTGGAGAAGTTTTCCACCGGCAGGGCGAAGAACGCCCGGTATGCCAGGGAGTGTCCGTCGACGAGGAGCAGGCGCGGCGTCGTAGCTGTCACGGCAGCGACTCTAGTCCGTACGACCGACATCCCTTCGGCGGCGGCACCCGCGCCGCACCGGAAAGCGAGCCCCCGGCGCGCCGCGCGCGAAAACGCCCACGGCCGGCCACCCCGCGAGGGGCGGCCGGCCGCGTCGGTACGACGACCTCAGGCCACGCCGAGGTACGCCTCTTTGACCGCCGGGTCGTGCAGCAGGTCCTGGCCGGTGCCCTCCTTGACGATCCGGCCGGTCTCCAGCACGTAGCCCCGGTGGGCGCGGGAGAGCGCCTGCTGGGCGTTCTGCTCCACCAGCAGGATGGTGGTGCCCTGCTCGTTGATCCGGGTGATGATCTCGAAGATCTGCTGGATCAGCATCGGGGCGAGCCCCATCGACGGCTCGTCGAGCAGCAGCAGCCGCGGCCGGGCCATCAGCGCCCGACCCACCGCGAGCATCTGCTGCTCGCCGCCGGAGAGCGTGCCGCCGGCCTGCTTGCGCCGCTCGGCCAGCGGGGGAAGAGGTCCATCACCATCTTCATGTCCTCGGCGATGCCGCCCCGGTCCCGGCGGGTGTACGCCCCCATCTCCAGGTTCTCCACGACGCTCATGCCAGGGAAGACGCCCCGGCCCTCGGGCGCCTGCCCGATGCCCCGGACCACGCGCAGGTCGGCGCGCATCCGGGTGACGTCGGTGCCGTCGAAGATGATCGAGCCCTGGGCCACCGGGCGCAGCCCGGAGATGGCCCGCATGGTGGTGGTCTTGCCGGCGCCGTTGGCGCCGATCAGCGCGACCACCTCGCCCTCGTTGACCGTCAGGCTGATCCCGTGCAGCGCCTGGATCCGCCCGTAGAGCAGGGTCAGGTCGTTGATCTCAAGCAGCATCGGTCGGCACCCCCAGGTACGCGGCGATCACCTTCGGGTCCTCACGGACCTCGGCCGGCAGGCCCTCGGCGATCTTCTTGCCGAACTCCAGCACCACGATCCGATCGGTCACGCCCATGACGAGGCGCATGTCGTGCTCGATCAGCAGCACCGTGGTGCCGTTGTCCCGGATCTTACGGATCAGGCCGAGCAGTTCCTCCTTCTCGGCCGGGGTGAAGCCGGCGGCCGGCTCGTCCAGGCAGAGCAGGGTGGGATCGGTGGCCAGGGCCCGGGCGATCTCCAGCCGGCGCTGCTCGCCGTACGAGAGGTTGCGCGACAGCTCCCCGGCGCGGCGCTCGATGCCGACGAAGCGCAGCAGCTCGTACGCCTTCTCCCGGCCCTCCCGCTCCTCCCGCCAGTGCCGCGGCAGGCGCAGCATGGCGGCGATGACGCTGGTCTTGTGGTGGGCGTCCGCGCCCACCATCACGTTCTCCAGCGCGGTCATCTCCGGGAAGAGCCGGATGTTCTGGAACGTCCGGGCGATGCCGGCCTTGGTGATCCAGGACCGGCGCTTGCCGTTGGTCCGCTGCCCCTGGAACCGGATCTCACCCTCGGTGGGCCGGTAGACGCCCGTCATCGCGTTGAAGCAGGTCGTCTTGCCGGCGCCGTTCGGGCCGATCAGGCCGAGGATCTCCCCCTTGTACAGGGTGAACGCGACGTCGTCCAGGGCGACCACACCGCCGAAGCGGAGGGTGACGTGGTCGACCTCCAGCAGCGGTTCCCGGCCGGCCGGGTCGGCGCCGCCGGGGGTGGTCTCCACCGGCGTGTCCGCGCCCTTCTCCGGCGGGGTGCCGACGGTGCTGCGACCGTCGTCGGCGATGTCCCGCTCGCTGGTCTCGTCCCGCTCGCTGTGCATCTGCGGCTCACTCATTGGGCACCGTCTCCTGGGGAACCGCTTCCTTGCGCCGGTCGGCGAACTCGGCCGCCCGGCGACGGTTGGGCACCATACCCTGCGGCCGGAAGATCATCATGATGATGACGACCACGCCGAAGACCAGGATCCGGTACTCGGCGGCGTCGAAGTTCACCCCGATGAGGTCGCCGACCCCGCGGAGCCACTCCGGCAGGTACCAGGTGATCGCGCCGCCGACGATGGCGCCCTTGATGTTGCCGGCGCCGCCGAGGATCACCGCGGCGAGCACCAGGATGGAGCTCTCCAGCACGAACTGGTCGGAGTTGATGAACGTCTGCTTGCCGGCGAAGATCGCGCCGGTCAGGCCGGCCACCGCCGCGCCGATGGCGAACGCCCACAGCTTGTACTTGAACGTCGGCACGCCCATGATCTCGGCGGCGTCCTCGTCCTCGCGGATCGCCACCCAGGCCCGGCCGACCCGACTGTTGGCCAGGTTCCGGATCAGCAGCAGCACGATCAGGATCAGCGTCAGCATCAGCCAGTAGTACGGCCGGGCGTCCACCACCCCGAACAGTGGCTTGCCGTCCGTGCCGGTGCCCGGCGGGTGCGGGATCGCCGGGATGCCCCGCTGGCCTTGTGCGATGCCCTCGTTGCGCGACGCGTACAGGCGGATCATCTCGGCGAAGCCGAGGGTCACGATGGCCAGGTAGTCACCGCGCAGGCGCAGCGTCGGGCCGCCGAGGATCACGCCGGAGACCATCGCCACCATCACCGCCAGCGGCACCGCCGCCAGCCACGGCCAGTTCGTGCCGAATCGGCTCTCCGGCGAGGTCAGCAACGCGACCGTGTACGCGCCGAGCGCGTAGAAGCCGAAGTAGCCCAGGTCGAGCAGGCCGGCGAAGCCGACCACCACGTTGAGCCCGACGGCCAGCAGGACGAACACCGCGGTGTCGAAGAGCACTCCGGCGAAGTCCGAGCGGGTGGTGTAGAAGGCGAAGTAGTCGCTGCCGATGGGGAAGCCGAGGTACTCGTAGAACCACTTGTTGGGCAGGATGTAGAGCAGCACGACCAGCGCGGCGATCGCCGCCCAGCGCACCTGCTTGGGCATCGCCGCCCAGCGGCTCTTGAAGCCCGCGGTCCGCTTGTTGTTCACGGTGGCGGTCATGCGCGCGCCCTCCCGAGAGATTCGCCGAGCAGACCGGTCGGCCGGAACATCAGCAGCACGATCAGCAGCACGAAGCCGGTGAAGTCCTTCCAGTCGCCGCCGAAGAGGCCGGCGGCGTAATTCTCCACCACGCCGAGCAGCAGGCCGCCCAGCAGCGCGCCGCGCAGGTTGCCGATGCCGCCGAGCACCGCGGCCGAGAAGGCCTTGAGCCCGATCAGGAAGCCGACGTTGAACTTGGTGTAGCCGAACCGCAGGTCCCACAGCAGGGCGCCCACGCCGGCCATCAGGCCGCCGAGCACGAACACCAGCAGGATGACCCGGTTCTTGTTGACACCCATCAGCGCGGCGGTGTCCGCGTCCTGGGCGACCGCCCGGATGCCGCGGCCCAGGCGGCTGCGGTTCACGAACTGGTCCAGCGCGATCATCATGATCAGCGTGACGCCGAGGATGAGCAGCTGGACGTTGGTCACCCCGGCACCGAAGAGGGTGAAGACCGTCTTCTGCGGGATCAGGTCCGGCATGCCGAACGGGGCCCGGCGGGTGCCGATGCCGAACGACTCGGCGAGCACGAACGACGCGCCGATCGCGGTGATGAGGAAGGCCAGCGGCGGCGCGTTGCGGCGGCGCAGCGGCCGGTAGGCGACCAGCTCGACCGTGACCGCGGTGACCGCCGAGGCGGCCATCGCGACCACGAGACCGGCGACCACCGCCAGGATCAGCGGGCCGAGGGCCGGGGCGGCCGAGTTCTGGTCGTAGCCGAGGGCCTGCCAGGTCCACAGGGCGGTGAAGGTACCGACCATGAAGACCTCGGAGTGAGCAAAGTTGATCAGGCGCAGAACGCCGTACACCAGGGTGTAGCCGAGGGCGATGAGCGCGTAGATCGCGCCCTGCTCCAGGCCGGTGATGGTCAGCGCCGGGAAGTTCCCGAACAGCTCATCGAAGTTCAAAAGGGGGCTCCAACTGTGCGGCCAAGCGGCGCGGCCGGGAGAAAAGCTCCCGGCCGCACACACCTGGTGTCCCTTGGCGGGACCGGACAGAACCGGTCAGGCCTTGGGGATCTCGATGTCGGGGACGACCTTGCCCGCGTTCACCTTGAAGGCCCAGACCAGCACCTGGGCCGGGTCCAGCTCGCCGTTGGCCTCGAACTTGTAGGTCACGCCGGTGGCGCCACCCGCCTTGTTGTAGCCGTTGACGAACTGGAGCAGGTCCGCCCGGGAGGACTTACCGCTCTTGATGCCCTCCAGGAAGATCTTGGTGATGTCGTACGACACGTCGGCGTAGGTGCCCGGCTCGGCGTTGTCGAAGGCCGCCTTGTAGTCGGTCACGAAGGAGCCCTTGGCCGCGGTGGCCGGGGCGCACGGGCAGGTCAGGATCGTGCCCTCGGCGACCTGCTCGCCGGCGACCTTGATGAAGTTGGCGTCGTTGACGCCGTCACCGGCGACCATCGTGCCCTTCCAGCCCGCGCCCTTGAGCTGCTTGAGCAGCAGGCCGGCCTCGGTGTAGTAGCCACCGAAGAAGAGGACGTTCGCGCCGCTGCTCTGGATCTTGGTGACGACGGCGGAGAAGTTGGTCTGCTTGACCTGGATCTTGTCCTCGCCGGCGACGGTGCCGATGACCTTCTTGACCTCGTCCACCAGGCCGGCGCCGTACGCCGACTGGTCGTCGACGACGTAGACCTTGTCGGCCTTGAGGACGTTCTTGATGTAGCGGCCGGCGGCCGGGCCCTGCGAGGTGTCGTTACCGACGCCCCGGTGGAAGATCTTCCAGCTCTTGGTGCTCAGGCTCGGGCGGGTCGCCGACGGGGTGATGATCGGCAGGCCGGCCTCGTCGAAGATCGGGTCGGCAACCTCGGACTCGCCGGAGAAGGCCGGGCCGATGATGCCGACGACCTTGGTGTCGCCGACCGCCTGCTGGGCCAGCGCCGGGGCCTTGGCCGGGTCACCCTGCGAGTCGTACTCGGCCAGGTTGACCTTGCAGTCCGCGTTGTCCTTGTTGTACTGGTCGATGGCCAGCTTGGTGCCGTTGCGCATGTGGATACCGAGACCCGCGGCGTCACCGGTCAGCGGGCCGAAGAAGCCGATCTTCAGGTCGCAGGCGGCCTTGTCGCCGCTCGCGTCACTACCACTGTCGGCCTTACAGGCCGCGCCACTGAAAACGAGCGCGGTGATGGCTACGCCACCAAGCACCCGTGCGAGCTTCTGCCTCACGGCTCGTACCCTCCTCCGTCCGAAGGCCCGAACCACCCACCGCGAATTGGACCTTGCGAGGGCGGGCCGGACCGACCGCAATCCCGGTCTGGGCCGGGACGTTATCCCACTGGCGGGGCGCGCCGGTAGACCTAGGAAGAGGGGTTGACCTAACCGTTACGTTGAGTGGCCGTTTTCACAGATCTGCTGTAACACACGCGCCCGTGCCGTGGGAAAATCGGACATCCGACACCGAGCGGAAACACGCTGGTGGGAGGCTCAGCCGGGACTCCACGGCCCGCGCGCCGACCAGATCCGGGCCCCCGAATCGTTGTCCTCCAGCAACAGAACGGCCCCCCCGGCACCGGCCACCGCCACCGTGCGGTCGCTACCTCCCGGCACCGCCACCGGCAGGACCACCGGGGACCAACCGACACCGTCGGCCGAGAACCACCCCGTCGCCCCGCCGGCCACCACCGCGAGCGCGCCGCCCGCCACAGCGGTCAGCCCCCAGACCCGGCCCGGCCGGTCCGACCCGGCGTCGCCGAACCCGCCACCCGGCCGCCAACCGTCACCCTCGCCCAGCCAGGCGCCCAGGCCGTCGCCCCGGCGGCCCACGGCCACCGCGCGCTCCCCCACCCGGACCACCCGCTGCAGGTCCGCGTCGACCCCGGCCGCCGG
>NZ_JAEVHJ010000166.1:0-14025 GCF_016802855.1 Micromonospora sp. ATA51
TGCAGCTCGGCCGACTGCTCCTGCAACTCCTGCGCGAGCCGCTGGGACTGGGCCAGCAGCTCCTCCGTACGCCGGTTGGCCTGGATCGTGTTGACCGCGCCCCTTGCCGTCGACCCGGCGGATCGCCTGGGTCGGCATGACGACGGCCCCGGCGAGGGCGTTGACCAGGCTCGACTTGCCGGCCCCGGAGGGCCCGAGCAGACCGAGCGTCCGCCCGGCGGCGACGAACGGCCGGAGCGGGTCGAGCCCGACGCCGTGTTCGGCGCTGACCGGCAGCACCGGCACCCCGGGCGCGACGGCGCCGAGCTGGCGGGCGAGCGCGGCCGGGTCGGCGGCCAGGTCCGTCTTGGTCAGCACGATCAGGGGCCGGGCCCCCGACTCGTGGACCAGGGACAGCGCCCGCTCGATCCGGCCGACGTCCGGCGTCGGGTGCACCGGCTCGACGACCGCGGCGGCGTCGAGGTTGGCGGCGAGCAGCTGCCCGCTGGCGTCCTTGCCGGCGGTCCGGCGGACCAGCGCCGTGCGCCGCGGCAGCACCGCCTCGACGGTCCGCCGCCGGTCGGGCCAGGTGCCGACCAGCACCCAGTCGCCCGCGCAGGGCAGCGCGCTCAGGTCCCGGGCGCGGCGGCCAGCACCCCGCCGCCCAGGCTGGCCCGGACCGGGCCGTCGGCGCAGAGCACGGTGCAGACCCCCCGGTCGACCCGGGCCACCCGGCCCGGCCGGTGGTCGCTGCCCCGTCGTACGTGTGCCGCCCAGCCGGCGTCCCAGCCGAGGGCGGTCAGATCCATGGTCATGGCATCCTCATCGGTGTCGAGGCGGTACCTGGCAAAACACGCGCGCTACGACCGGCATGATCACCACCACCTCCTCCGACGTCCGGTGCCGCGTTCCAGGCCGACGGTAGGTGGCGCGCCGACGCGCCGAAAGCGATTTCCACGGCGACGGCGGGGCGCCGGACCGCTAGGGTCGACGCGTGACCACCGATCCGCTCCTGCTGACCGGCGAGGTGGACGACGCCACGGCCCGGCTGCTGCGTACCGTGGCAGCCTTCGACGCCGCGGACGTCGCCGCCCCATCCCTGCTCCCGGGCTGGACCCGGGGACACGTGCTGACCCACCTGGCCCGAAATGCCGACGGCTTCGTCAACCTGCTCACCGCCGCGCGCACCGGCGAGCAGATCCCGATGTACGCCAGCGCGGACGCCCGTACCGCGGACATCGAGGCCGGCGCCGATCGCCCGCCCGCCGCCCTCCTGGACGACCTGCGGCGCAGCTCGGAGCGGTTCGTCGAGGCAGTCGACGCGATGCCGGTCGAGGCGTGGGCGACGAGCGTGGAGACGCGGCGCGGCCCGTGGCCGGCGGCCCTGCTGGTCTGGGGTCGGCTCCGCGAGATCGAGGTGCACCACGTGGACCTGGCCGCCGGCTACCGGCCGGCCGAGTGGCCGGACGCGTTCGCCCAGCGGCTGCTGCACGAGGTGGCCACCGGGCTGGCCGGCCGGCCGGAGGCGCCGGCCATGGTGTTGCGCTTCGACGGGGTCCGCCAGGAACTCGTCGTGGGCGATCCCGAGGGGGCGCCCACCATCACCGGCCCGGCGCCCGAACTCGCCGCCTGGCTGATCGGACGCAGCGCGGGCGAGGTGCTCGCCGTCACCCCCGACGGCCCCCTGCCGACCCCACCGGAATGGATATAGCAGAGCCATGACCTACAGCGGAGACGTCACGCCCGGCGGTGCGCCGGCCGTCCGTGAACTCGACCGGCTCACCATCACCAAGGTGTCGGTGGGCCCGATGGACAACAACGCCTACCTGCTGCGCTGCCGGGACACCGGCGAGCAGGTGCTGATCGACGCCGCCAACGAGGCGCCCCGGCTGGTCGAACTGGTCGGCGACGGCGGGCTGGCCGCGGTGGTCACCACGCACCGGCACATGGACCACTGGGTGGCCCTGGAGGAGGTGGTCGTCAAGACCGGCGCCCGCCCGCTGGTGCACGCCGACGACGCCGACGGGCTGCCGATCGACGCGGAGACGCTCACCGACGGCGACACCGTCGCGGTCGGCGGCTGCCCGCTGGAGGTCATCCATCTCAAGGGGCACACCCCCGGCTCGATCGCGCTGCTCTACCGCGACCCGGCCGGCACCCCGCACCTGTTCACCGGCGACAGTCTCTTCCCCGGCGGGGTCGGCAACACCGACCAGGACCCGGAGCGGTTCGGGCAGCTCATCGACGACGTCGAGCACAAGGTCTTCGACCGGCTGCCGGACGAGACCTGGTTCTACCCGGGCCACGGCAAGGACAGCACCCTCGGCGCGGAGCGTCCCTCGGTGCCCCAGTGGCGCGCCCGCGGCTGGTGAGTCCCCCGCCGGTGCGGGCCCGACCGCCCGTACCGGCCGCGGTCCGACCCCGACGGTGGCCGCGCGCCGCGGCCACGCCGGCCCCCGTCGCCGGCGTGACCGGTCAGGCGGACGTGCCCACCCCGGCCAACGCGCGGAGCCGGTGCCGGTGCCCAGCAGCACCGGACCGGCGAGCAGCAGGCCGACCGCCATGGTCAGCACGGTCGGGTTCGGCGCCCCGGGCAGCAGCCCGGCCAACGCCCGGGCGACGGTGCCGAGCAGCACGTACAGGCCCGCCCAGGCCGTCGCGCCGAGCGCGGCGCAGGCCGCGAATCGCCGGTAGGACATCCGCAGTCCGCCCGCGGCCAGCGGCAGCAGCGCGTTGAACACCGGCAGGAACGGCGCGACCAGCACCATCCGGCCGCCGCCGCGGCGCAGGATCACCTCGGCCGCCGCCCACCGCGACTCGCCGATCCAGCCGCCCACCCGGCTGTGCCGCAGCCGGTCGCCCCAGCGCCGACCGGCGAGGAAGCTGAGCGACCAACCGGCGAGGCAGCCGGCCACCACCGCCGCCACGGTCGCCAGCCCGGTCGCGGGCCGGCCGCGCCGACCGCGGCCAGCACCGCGGCGTCGCCGGGCACCAGTACGCCGAGCAGCGGTACGGCGTCGGCGAGCATGACCATCCCGAGCGTGCTCATCAGCAGGGCGGTGGGCAGCTCACCGAACTGGGCCAGCAGATCCGTCATGCCCGTACGCTATGGCCGCCCCGACCCTGCGCACATCGGGTCCGATCCCCCACCGGCCCCTGATCCCGACTCGGGGTCGACCCCGACTCGCGTCGACGGTCAGGCCGGGCGCAGCACCTGCACCCGACGCACCGGGGAGTCCACGGACGGCTCGGTGGTGGGCACCGGATAGCTGGCCACCACCTTCAGCCGCCCCAGCGGCAGGTGCCCCCGGTCGGGGTCGCCGACCAGCACCTCGGCGCCGCGGGCGGCGGCCCGCTGCAGGAACGGCAGCACCCGTTCGGCCAGCGCGGCGTCGTAGAGGATGTCCCCGGCCACCAGCAGGTCGGCGGTCACCGTGGAGTCGAGCAGGTCGTCGGCGGTGGCGGCAACGACCACCCGGTTGGCTCGCGCGTTGACGGTGACCGCCGCGACGGCGTACGGGTCGATGTCGTTGGCGACCACCTGGTCGGCGCCGGCGAGCGCGGCGGCGATGGCCACCAGCCCCGACCCGGCGGCCAGGTCGAGCACCCGGCGGCCCGCGGCCAGCTCGGGGTGGTCGAGCAGGTGGCGGGCGAGGGCCTGCCCGCCGGCCCAGGCGGAGGCCCAGTACGGCGGCGGCAGGGGGTGACCCGCCGCCGCCTCCATCCGGGCCCACCAGACGATCGCGTCCTCGGCCAGGTGCAGCCGCACCTCGGGCACGAACGGGGTCTCCACCAGCTGGAGCCGGTCCAGACCGAAGCCGGGCACGGCGATCTCCCGTTCCAGGTCGGCCAGCGCCGCGCGTTCCCTCACCGGGGCAAGCATGCCCCGGGTCGGCCGGGACCGGGTGGATTTCCCGCTCCGCGAGCGGATTTCGAGGGCGCGCCGGCACTTCCGGCAGCGGATTGCGGCCCGGACCGCTACTGTCAGGGTGGTACAGGGCGATCACCCGGCCGCGCGGCCGGTGTTCACCCGCTTTGAACAGGGAGAGATTGCATGGCAACCGGCACGGTCAAGTGGTTCAACTCGGAAAAGGGCTTCGGCTTCATCGAGCAGGACGGCGGAGGCCCGGACGTGTTCGTCCACTACTCGGCCATCGCGAGCAGTGGTTACCGGGAACTCAACGAGGGCCAGAAGGTCGAGTTCGAGGTGACCCAGGGGCAGAAGGGGCCGCAGGCGGACAACGTCCGTCCGATGTAGCTCTGTGCCGGTGGCGGCGGTCGGTTTCCGACCGCCGCCGCAGCGCATCTCAGGCCACCTCCGGCGCCGCCGGCAGGTCGCGTCGCCACCGCAGCGGCCCGACCAGCAGGATCAGCGGGGTCAGCGCCAGCCAGCCGGTCATCACCCACATCGCCCGGCCCGGCCCGTACGCGGCGCCGAGCGCCCCGGCCAGCACGGCCGCCAGCGGGATCGTCCCGTAGTTGAGCAGCTGCATGCTGACCGTCACCCGGCCGAGCAGCGCCTGCGGGGTGTACGTCTGCCGGAAGCTGCCCTTGACGACGTTGCCCACGGCGACGGCGAGGCTGATCGCGACTCCGCCGAGGAGCAGCCAGACCACCCCGACGCCGGGCACGGTGAGCGGGATGAGCAGGGCGGGTGGCCCGCTGCCCAGGGCGGCCAGCAGCATCGCGCGGGCGGTGCCGACCCGGCGGGCGACGGCCGTGGCCACGGTCGCGCCGACGATCCCGCCCACGCTGGCCAGGCCGATCAGCAGCCCGACCAGGCCGGGCGACAGTCCGGCCGTGCGGACCAGGAAGACCACCAGGACGGCCTGGTAGCCGGTGAGACCGATGTTGCTGGCGGCACCGAAGAGGGTCATCACCCGCAGGTAGGGGTCCCGGGCGACGAAGCGGATCCCGGCCGCCACCTCCCGGCGCAGCGACGGGGGCCCGTCGGGGCGCGGCACCGGACGCTCGACCGTGCGGATCCGCCCCAGGCAGGCGGCGGAGACGAGGAAGCTCAGCGCGTCGAGCAGCAGGGCGGTGACCGCCCCGGCGAGCTGAGCGACCAGGCCGGCCAGCCCCGGACCGAGGACGTAGCTCGCAGTCTGCGTGGCCTGCAGCTTGGCGTTGCCCTCCGGCACCTCCTCGGGCCGTAGCAGGGTCGGCAGGTACGCCTGGTCGGCGGTCTCGAAGAAGACCCGGGCCAGGCCGGCGCCGAGCGCCACGGCCAGCAACTGGCCGATGGTGAGCACTCCGAGCACGGCGGCCACCGGGACGCTGAGGAACAGCAGGGCCGACACCAGGTCGCAGACGATCAGCACCGGGCGGCGGCGCAGCCGGTCGACCCAGGCTCCGGCCGGCAGGCCGACCAGCAGCCAGGGCAGCCACGCCGCGGCGGTGAGGACCGCGACCTGGAAGGTGGTCGCGTCCAGCACGGCCAGCGCGACCAGTGGCAGCGCCACGGTGGTCACGTTGCTGCCGATGCTGCTCACGGCCTGCCCGGTCCAGAGCAGCCGGAAGTCCCGGTGCCGGAACAGCCCTCCGCGTGGGCGTACCGGCGGGTCGGGCAGTCGGCTCGTCGTCGGCGCGCTCACGGCTGCGCCGGGATGCCGTGCGCGAACAGGAAGACCGGCTCGCGCCGCCGACCGTCGTCGGGAACCTCCCGGTCCGCCCAGCGGGCGAACAGGTCGATCACCTCGCGCCCCAGCTCGGCCAGCTCCTCCGGGGTGAGGTGCAGCCAGCGGTCGGTGGAGAAGGGCCCGTCGCCCCAGGCGGCCTGGGCCTCGTCGGGCGCGGCGTGCCAGGCGCGGGCGAGGGCGGCCTGTCGGTCCAGGTTGAGCGAGGTCGCGGCATCGGCGACCGCCCGGGCGGCGGGGTCGGCGTCGAAGTCGCTGTTGGACCAGCGCACCCCGCGGCTCTGCAGGCGCCACCACCGCTCCCGGCGATCCCGGGCCAGCTCGGGTGCCTCGGCGACGAGGTCGGCGCTCGCCAGCACCTTGAGGTGGTGGCTGACGTTCGCCGGCGCCTGGCCGGTCCGCTCGGCGAGCAGGCCGACCGTCGCCGGACCGTGCACCTTGAGCACGTCCATCAGGCGGCGGCGGAGCGGGTGGGCGAGCGCGGCGAGGACGCGGGAGTCGGTCACCTGTCGGACGTCGGGGTTCGGCATACGCCCACTCTGACACCAGCAACGACAGTTGCGCAATAACTATTGCGGAACTGTCGTTGCCGGATCGGGCCCGGCCGGTGGCGCGTTCCGTCAGGCGGCCAGCCGGCGGGCCATCTCGTCGGCGACGTCCTTGGCGATGGTGGGCGGGAGCGCCGCCGCGATCTTCTCCGGGGTGAGCCCGGCGAGCACGCCGGCGATGATCGCCTCCTCGTTGGTGAAGTCCCTGTTGGCCAGGTTGGTCAGCGCGACGCCGAGCGCGTCCACCCGCAGCATCAGATAGTCGAGCTTGGCCACCACGCTGTTGCTGGCCGACTGGGGCCCGGATCCGTCCGGGTCGACGCTCCGCCCCATGCTCGGCCCGCCGTAGAACATGGCGGAGTAGAGGTTGGCGATCTGGCTCTCGGCCGCGGCGCTCATGTCGTCCTCCAGGAGTCCGATGCTGGTCAGGTAGCGGCGGAACAGCGGGGTCTGGTCCCGGTTCGCCTTGATCGAGTCGCGGAAGAAGCTGAAGTGGGTGTGGAACAGGTGGGAACTGTCGCCGGTGCTGCGCTTGCCGAGCCGGTCCCACCGCCGCACCACGGCGCCGTCCGGCGAGTAGATGATCTCCCGGAGGTCCCCGGTGTCCGGGGCGCCGGCGACGCACTCCGCCACGCACCAGGTGGAGAACGTGTAGAGGTTGTGGGCGCGACCGCCCGCCGAGACCTGGAAGGTGCCGACGTCCAGGGCGGCCGCGTCGAGGGTGAGACCGGAGGAGTCCCGGCTGGACTCCACCACGGAGTAGTCGTTCGCCACGACCCGGTCGGAACCGCAGTGATAGCCGCCGCGGTGGCTGGGGTCGCCGACGATGCCGACCTCCGCGGGCTCCAGGTCCTCCGGCCGTACGACGTTCGGATCGACGTTCAGATGACTGAGCAGCAGAGTGCGTACCGCCAACAGGTTCGCCGGAGCCCGCGTCATGGGGTGCCCCCCTCCCGATCGTTCGCGGCCGGGCACGGTGATCACACCGCGTAGGCGGCGGGGTGATCCGGGGATGCGCCCGGCGAGTGCTGCACGGCACCGGGCAGTTGACCCGACCATATCTGGTCGTTCACCAGTTTGCCCAGGTCAGAGGCACTATCTGGAACTGAGAGAAGACTGTGGACCGAGGTCGAGGAGCGGCAGGACGATCGCTGACGGATGCTCCGGATCGTGCAGGATCTCCCGGCCCCCGGCATGCAGCGTCACTGCCGTACCGAGCGGTTCACCGGTGCCCGGGTTGCGCGCGTACCGGGGATGGGCGCCGCCGGAGACCTGGACCCGCAACCGGTGCCCGGGGGCGAACCGGTGTGCGGTCGGCCAGAGGGTCACCGGCACCCGCACCACGCCGGACGGACCGGTCGGGAAGCGGCCCGGCGCCACGCGGACCAGGCCGTCGCAGACGTTCCAGGATCTTCCCCGGCGGTCCACGTCGCAGAGCCGCACGAAGACGTCCAGGTAGGACAGTTCACTGCGGACGTGGATCTCGGCGTGGACCGGGCCGACCACCTCCACCGGCGCGTCGAGCGGGGGGCTGGTGTAGGTCAGCACGTCCGGCCGGGCCTCCACGGGCCGGTTGTCCACCGCGCCGGCCCGCTGGGCGACCAGGAGCGGACCGCCGAGCGACGGCGTCGGGTCGGCCGGGTCGTACCAGATCCGGTCCGGCGGACGGGGCCGGCGGGTCCTTCGCGAGGGCGCCCCCGGCGTGCAGGTGCCAGCGGGTCGACCGGCCGGCGGCGGCCAGTCGGGCAGGTCCCGCCAGCCGCCGCCCGCTCCACCGACGTGCACCCGCACCGGCGCGGTACGCGTGCCCGGGCGGCCGGCCAGGTGCTCGTCGAGCCAGTCGAGGCCGTCCCGCAGGGCGGCCACGAAGAGCCCGGGGCTGCCGTGGGTCCACGGTCCGACGGTCAGTCGCGGGTGGGCGCCGGCGGCCCGCAGCGCGGCGTAGTCGTCGAGCTGGGCGGGGAGGAAGATGTCGTGCCAGCCGCTGATCATCGCCACCGGCGCGCGCACCTCGGCGATCCGGTCGCCGAAGACCCGGGACCGCCAGTAGTCGGCGTCCGGCGTGTGGTGGCGCAGCCATTCCTGGAAGAAGGGCACGGTGACGCCGGTGGCGATCCGGTCGGCCTCGGCCAGCGGCAGGTGGGCCAGCGCCGCGGTCAGCCGGGGCTGCCCCCGCTTGAGTTCCCACTGCCGGGCCAGCCACGGCACGGTCTGCGCCTGGAGCAGCTCCGCCCAGGTCAGCACCGTGTCCAGGGCGAACGACTCGCCTGCGTAGGTCGAGTCGCGGGTGCCCGACGCCGTCACCACCGCGACCATCGCCCTCAGCTCGTCAGCCGCCTCGGCGGCGACGGCCCACTGCACGAAGCCCTGGTAGCTGGCGCCTAACATGCCGAACGCCCCGGACCACCAGCGCTGCCGGCGCAGCCACTCGACGGTGTCCAGGCCGTCGTCGCGTTCGTGCACCAGCGGCGCGAACTGCCCGCCCGAGCCGTACGTGCCCCGGCAGGACTGGATGACCACGTGGAAGCCGCGTTCGGCGGCGAGCCGGCCGAGCAGCCGCACCGGCCCGCCCCGCCCGTACGGCGTACGAATCAGCACGGTGGGCGCGCCGGTCAGGTCCGGGGCGTAGTGGTCGGCGCGGAGCGTCACCCCGTCGCGGACCCGGACCGGGATGTCCCGGGTCACGGTCACCCGCCGGCTCCGGGCGGCCGGCAACCGCAGCACCGCGGTGGCGAGTCGGGTGGCGAGCCGGTCGAGCACGTCGGTCAGTCCGCGGTCCGGGGCGGCGACTCCGGGCGGGCGGCCCGCACCGCGTCGCGGTGTTCGCGCAGGGAGGCGCGCATCTCGGTCATGAACCGGTGGACCACCGCCAGCTCCTCGTCGCTGAACCGGGCCACCACCTGGTCGGTCCGCGCGCCGAGCGGCTGGAAGAACTCCGTCGCCAGGGCGGCGCCCCGGTCGGCGTGGTGCAGGAAGACCTTGCGCCGGTCGGCGGTGTCCCGGTCACGCCGGATGTGTCCGGCCCGCTCCAGCCGGTCGATCAGGGCGGTGACCGAGCCGGAGGAGAGGTTGAGCTGCTCCCCCAGCCGGCCGGGGGTGATCGGGTCGCCGGCCAGCTCGGCGTCCATCACGGCGATCAGCGCCTGCAGGTCGGTGGCGTTGAGCCCGTGCAGGGCGGCGAAGGCGTGCCCGACGTGCTGCGCGTCCACGGAGTAACGCCGCAGGTCGTCGGCGATGTCGGAGACCAGCCGCCCGCGCGGGTCGTCCCGCCGCCGGTACATGCCGTGCGCTGCCACGTCTTGTCGATTCCCCTGTCGAACAGGCCGGGACAGCAGCATAGAACGCCGCCGACAATCTCGCCGGTCAAGATGCTCGCGTTGGGAGCTGCCGTCACCTCGTCCGCATCGGTCAGGTCAGTAGGTCAGGCAGACGCACTCGGTCATCAGCGCCCGCACGTTGCGCACGTACTGCGGGTTGGGGATGGTCAGCGGCTCGCCCTCCCGGGCCACCGCGTTGTGCCCGTAGTTGTACGCCGAGATGATCGCGTTGAGCAGGCAGGAGTTCAGCTCGTCGGTGCAGAGCGAGGCGTCCAGCCGGTAGTCGGACTCGAAGTACATGTCGCCGATGTACTTCGTCAGCCAGGCCAGGTAGTTGGCGCCGAGGTAGCATTGTCCCGGTAGTCGCCGATGTCGTACGACTGGCCGAAGCGCTGGTTCATCCAGTCCGCGGTGGCCGGCATGATCTGCATCAGCCCGATCCCGCCGTCGCAGGCGACGATGTTGGACTGCCAGCCGCTCTCCTGCCAGGCGGTCGCCTTGAGCAGACTGAGCGGGATGGCGATGTCCGGCGCGGAGGTCGGCCAGTAGGTGCGGGCGGCGGCGTCGCCGAGCGCCGCCTTGACCTGGCTGCGGGTCGCCTGGGTGCCCTTGTAGGTGGGCTGACAGCCGCTCGGTGCCGGCTTCGGCGGGGGCGGCGGGACCCGCGTCTCGGTGGGCGGCTTCGGGGTGGTGAGCGGTCCCGCCGCCGTCCGGGTGGGCTTCGGCTTCGGCTTCGCCGTCGGGCCGGCGGTCGGGCTGGCCTTGACGCTGGGCGCCACCCCCATCGCCTCGACCCCCGGCGGCGCCTCGCTCGGCTGGTCGGCCGGCGCCTCGACGGACCCGTCCGTCGGCAGCGCGACCGGCGCGGCCAGCTCCCGGGGCTCGGGTTCCGCGCCGCCGCACCCGGTGATCCCGGCGGCCAGCAGCAGTCCGGCCACCATCGCGGCGCCCATCCGGCTCATCCCTCGACGCATCCGGCCCCTCCCCCGTGGCTGTCGGCCGGACCTTAGCAAGGACCGGCCGGGTCGCGGGACCCGACGACGCCGCGACCGCCCGGCCCATCGACGTCGGTCGGCTCCGGCGCGCCCGCAGCTCCCGGCCGGATCGTCATCGGGCGCGTCTCGCGCCGGCGGTCGCGGTCGGTTCGTCGCCGGTCGGGCCGTCCGCCGTCCCCCCGTCGCCGACCGCCCGGTCCCGGGTGGCCCAGGCGACCATGAACACCGCCGTCCAGGCCATCCCGAGCAGGACGGAGGTGGCGGTGCCGCTGGCCGTGCTCCAGCCCAGATAGAGCCGGGCGCCGCCGATCGCCACCACGCCCGCGACCGCGACCGTCCAGGCGGCCACCGCCGCCGGCCACGGCGCTCCCCGGGACAGCAGCCAGGCCAGCGTGCCGAGGCTCGCCGTCACCACCGCGTTCTGGGTGGGAAACAGGACGCCGGCGTCGCCCGGCCCGCCCGGTCCGGTGAGATCGGCCACCACGGCCAGCACCACCAGCGGCATGAACGCCCCCGCCGTGCCGACGACACTGAGCAGGTCGGCCCGCCAGGGCCGGTGCCGCCAGGCCAGCACGGCGGCGAGCAGCGCGACCAGCGCGATCAGGACGGACCCGCGCAGCACCGAGGCCGCCGTCGACGCGGCGTGGACCACCCCGGGGGTACGCCGGTCGGCGAACCAGTCGGCGAGGAGGCCGTCGACCACCGCGAGCCCGCTGTACCGGACCCCGGCCTCCAGCGCGAAGGCGATGGCCAGCCCGGCGGTGAACAGGAGCAGCAGGCCGGCGGCGAGGTTGAGCAGCAGCGTCCAGGCCGGTCCGAACCGCGTGGTGAGCAGGAAGAAGAGCACCCCGTACCGGGCCCGCAGCCAGCGCAGCGGCGGCAGCCCGGCGGCCCGCGACGCCAGGGCCCGCGCCGGGTCGGGGTTGCGGCCCAGCCACCGGCCGGCCAGCACCACGGCCACCAGGCAGAGCAGCAGCACCAGCACCGCACCGGTGGCCCGGCCGAGCAGGTGGGAGACCCGCTCGTACGACTCGCCGGCGAGGTAGCCGAGCAGGACCGAGCCGCCCACCCAGGTGACCACCCCGGCCAGGTTCCACGGCGCGAACCGCCGGTACGGCAGGCCCGCCGCGCCGGCCAGCCGGGGCGCCAGGGTGCGGGCGAAGGCCACCCAGCGGGCGGCGAAGAACCCCCGCCCGCCGAGTCGGGCGAGCATCGCGTCCGCCCGGTGCCAGCGCTCGGGGCCGATCCGGGCGCCCAGGCCGGAGGCGCGCAGCCGTGGGCCGTACCGGCGGCCGGCCCGGAAGGCCAGTGTGTCGCCTATCACGGCAGCACCCGTCATCACCAGCAGCGCCGGAATAATCCGCAGCGTCCCCGCGTAGGCTAAGAAGCCGACCAGCAACAGGGTCGCCTCTCCCGGCACCAGCAAGCCGAAGATCACCGCCGTCTCGCCTGCGACGATCGTCGCGGCGACCAGGTAGATCAACAGGGACGGCAGGCCCTGCAGCGACATCAGCAGGTCAGGCATCCGGTCCCCAGCAGCACGGGGGCCAGCATGCCAGCCGCAGGAACGGTCGGAACAGCAGTTTCGGCAGAGATCCGGGCGATCTCGGGGTGACCCCGACACGCGCACCGGCAACCGCAGACAGGAGTATGGAGGGTATGCAGCTTCGCACCGACCTCCGCAACGTCGCCATCATCGCCCACGTCGACCACGGCAAGACGACCCTGGTCGACGCCATGTTGCGGCAGGCCGGCGCCTACGGCGCCCGCGGCGAGACGACCGAGCGGGTGATGGACTCGGGGGACCTGGAGCGGGAAAAGGGCATCACCATCCTGGCCAAGAACACCGGCGTGCACTACCTGCCGGCGGACGGGTCCGATCCGGTCACCATCAACATCATCGACACTCCCGGCCACGCCGACTTCGGCGGCGAGGTCGAGCGGGGCCTGACCATGGTCGACGGAGTGATCCTGCTGGTCGACGCCAGCGAGGGCCCGCTGCCGCAGACCCGCTTCGTGCTCCGCAAGGCGCTCAGCGCCCGGATGCCGATCATCCTGGTGATCAACAAGGTGGACCGGCCGGACGCCCGGATCAAGGAGGTCGTGGACGACACCTACGAGCTCTTCCTCGACCTGGACGCCGACGAGGAGCAGATCGACTTCCCGATCATCTACGCCTGCGCCCGCGACGGCATCGCCTCGCTGACCCAGCCGGCCGACGGCTCGGTGCCCGACGACAGCAGCTCCCTGGAGCCGCTGTTCCGCACCCTGCTCGACACCATCCCGCCGCCCGCGTACGAGGAGGACGCGCCCCTGCAGGCGCACGTCACCAACCTCGACGCCTCGCCGTTCCTCGGCCGCCTCGCGCTGTGCCGGGTCCGGCAGGGCACCATCCGCAAGGGCGCGACGGTGGCCTGGTGCCGCACCGACGGCAGCACCCAGCGGGTCCGCATCTCCGAGCTGCTGATGACCGAGGGGCTGGAGCGTAAGCCGGCCGACTCGGCCGGCCCGGGCGACATCATCGCGGTCGCCGGCATCCCGGAGATCATGATCGGTGAGACGCTGGCCGACGCGGAGAACCCGCAGCCGCTGCCACTGATCACCGTCGACGAGCCGGCGATCTCGATGACCATCGGCACCAACACCTCGCCGCTGGTCGGCCGGGTCAAGGGCTCGAAGGTCACCGCGCGGATGGTCAAGGACCGGCTCGACAAGGAGCTGGTCGGCAACGTCTCGCTGCGGATCCTGCCGACCGAGCGGCCGGACGCCTGGGAGGTGCAGGGTCGTGGCGAGCTGGCGCTGGCCATCCTGGTCGAGCAGATGCGCCGGGAGGGCTACGAGCTGACCGTGGGCAAGCCGCAGGTGGTCACCAAGGAGATCGACGGCAAGACCTGCGAGCCGGTCGAGCGGCTAACCATCGACGCCCCGGAGGAGTACCTGGGCGCCATCACGCAGCTCCTCGCGACCCGCAAGGGCCGGATGGAGCAGCTGGTCAACCACGGCACCGGCTGGATCCGGATGGAGTGGCTGGTCCCGGCGCGCGGCCTGATCGGCTTCCGCACCGAGTTCCTCACCGACACCCGGGGCACCGGCATCCTGCACCACGTCTTCGAGTCCTACGAGCCGTGGTTCGGCGAGCTGCGCACCCGCAACAACGGGTCGCTGGTGGCCGACCGGGCGGGGGCGGTCACCGCGTTCGCCTTGATCAACCTGCAGGAGCGCGGCCAGCTCTTCGTCGAGCCGACCACCGAGGTGTACGAGGGCATGATCGTCGGGGAGAACTCCCGCTCCGACGACATGGACGTCAACATCACCAAGGAGAAGAAGCTCACGAACATGCGGGCGTCGACGTCGGACGAGACCGAGAAGCTCATCCCGCCGCGCAAGCTGTCGCTGGAGCAGGCCCTCGAGTTCTGCCGCGAGGACGAGTGCGTCGAGGTGACCCCGACCGCGGTGCGCATCCGCAAGGTCGTCCTCGACCAGACGCAGCGGGCCGGATGGCCGCCCGCCGCAAGCACGCCGGCTGACCCAGCCCCCGCACCACCCACGA
>NZ_JAEVHJ010000167.1:0-13988 GCF_016802855.1 Micromonospora sp. ATA51
CGGGGCCGGGGACGGCGGCCCAACGTGCGGGGCGCCGTGCTGGCCCTGCTCACCGAGCGGCCGATGCACGGCTACGAGATGATCCAGGAGATCGACTCCCGCACCGGCGGGGCCTGGCGGCCCAGCCCCGGCTCGATCTACCCCACCCTCCAACTGCTGGAGGACGAGGGCGTCATCGTCGCCACCGACGGGTCGGGCGGCGGGCGCAAGCGGTTCGACCTCACCGACCAGGGGCGCGCGGAGGCCACCGAGGCGGCGCAGACCCCACCCTGGGGGGAGTTCGCCGAGAACACGGTCAACAGCTGGCACGACATCCGGGACGCCGGCGCGCAGGCCATGAACGCGCTGCGCCAGGTGATGATGACCGGCACCGACGACCAGCGCGAACGGGCCGCCCAGGTGCTCGACGAGACCCGCCGCAAGCTCTACGCCATCCTCGCCGAATCCGAGTGACCACCGACCCGCGTACGCGCAGAGGGCGGCCCTCCCCCACGGGGACGGCCGCCCTCTGCGACGGTGCGTCGGAACGTCAGTGCACGGTGACCCGGGGGCCGGGGACCATGTCGCGGAGCTCCTCGGGGATCTCGGCGCCCATCTCGTCGGCGATCCGCAGCGCCTCCTCGATCAGCGTCTCGACGATCTGCGCCTCCGGGACCGTCTTCACGACCTGGCCCTTGACGAAGATCTGCCCCTTGCCGTTGCCCGAGGCGACGCCGAGGTCCGCCTCGCGGGCCTCACCCGGGCCGTTCACCACGCAGCCCATCACGGCGACCCGCAGCGGCACCGGCAGCCCCTCCAGGCCGGCGGTGACCTCCTCGGCCAGCTTGTAGACGTCGACCTGGGCCCGGCCGCAGGACGGGCAGGAGACGATCTCCAGGCCCCGCTCGCGCAGGCCCAGCGACTCCAGGATCGCGTTGCCGACCTTGATCTCCTCCACCGGCGGGGCCGACAGCGAGACCCGGATGGTGTCGCCGATCCCCTCGGCCAGCAGCGCGCCGAAGGCCACCGCCGACTTGATGGTGCCCTGGAACGCCGGGCCGGCCTCGGTCACGCCCAGGTGCAGCGGGTAGTCGCACTGCTCGGCGAGCTGGCGGTACGCCCGGATCATCACCACCGGGTCGTTGTGCTTGACCGAGATCTTGATGTCCCGGAAGCCGTGCTCCTCGAAGAGCGAGCACTCCCAGAGCGCCGACTCGACCAGCGCCTCGGCGGTGGCCTTGCCGTACTTGGCGAGCAGCCGCTTGTCCAGCGAGCCGGCGTTGACGCCGATCCGGATCGGCACCCCGGCGTCGCCGGCCGCCCTGGCGATCTCCTTCACCTTGTCGTCGAACTGCCGGATGTTGCCCGGGTTGACCCGGACGGCCGCGCAGCCGGCGTCGATCGCGGCGAAGACGTACCTCGGCTGGAAGTGGATGTCGGCGATCACCGGGATCTGCGACTTCTTGGCGATGGCCGGAAGCGCCTCCACGTCGTCCTGGCTGGGCACGGCGACCCGGACGATCTGGCAGCCGGACGCGGTCAGCTCGGCGATCTGCTGGAGCGTGGCGTTGACGTCGGCGGTGAGGGTGGTGGTCATGGACTGCACCGAGACCGGCGCACCCCCACCGACCGGTACGGAGCCGACCATGATCTGGCGGCTGACCCGACGCGGGGCGAGCGGCGGCGGCGGTACGGGGGGCATACCGAGACTGACAGCGGTCACTTCAGCACTCACCTTGGGAAGAGCGTGATCGGGTTGACGACGTCCGCGGTGATGGTCAGCAGCGTGAACACGCCACCGATCAGGATCACCGCGTACGTGATGGGCATGAGCTTGAGGTAGTCGACGCGGCCCGGGTCGGGACGGCCCAGCCGGGCGAAGAGCCAGGACCGGGCCGCTCGAACCAGGCGATGGCGATGTGCCCGCCGTCCAGCGGGAGCAGCGGCAGCAGGTTGAACACGCCGATGAAGAAGTTCAGCGAGACGAAGAGCATGAAGAAGATCAACCAGGCGTTGTTCTCCACGGCCTCGCCGCCGAGCCGGCTGGCGCCGACCACGCTGATCGGGGTGTCCACGTCCCGCTCGCCGCCGGTGATGGCGGTCCAGAGGGCGGGGACCTTCTGCGGGATGCGCTGCATGGCGTGCACGGTCTCCACCGCCATGGTGCCGGTGAAGTCCGCGGTCGCGCCGAACGCGCCGACCGGCCCGTACGTCAGCCGGGCCGGGGTGCTGGGCTGGAGCGCGACGCCGAGCGCGGAGACCGCGGCGGTGGCGCCCTTGGGGTCGTCCAGCGGCGGGCGCTGCACGGACGCGAGGTCGACGGTGGCGGTGGCCGGTGTGCCGTCGCGCACGTACTCGACGGTGGCGGTGCCCGGCTTGGTGCCGCGTACCACGTCCAGCATGTCGCCCCAGCTGCTCACCGGCCTGCCGTTGACGGCGGTGATCCGGTCGCCGTCGCGGAGCTGGGCCTTGGCGGCCGGGCTGGCCGGGTCGCCGGCCTGGCAGGCGCGGTTGGCGTTCTCCACCACCACGCAGGGGGCGAGGGAGACGACCGCGGGCTGGGCCCGGAACTCCTGCTCCGTGCTGGGGAAGTCCGGGTTGGGCAGGCCGGCGGACATGGCGATGACCCAGAGCGCGACCAGGGCCAGCGCGAAGTGGGTGATCGAGCCCGCGGACATCACGATCGTCCGCTTCCAGACCGGGTAGCGCCACATGGCCCGCGGCTCGTCGGCCGGGTCGACGTCGTCGTCCTGCGGCGTCATCCCGACGATCTTGCAGAAGCCGCCGAGCGGGATGCCCTTGACGCCGTACTCGGTCTCCCCCCGCCGGAACGACCACAGCGTCGGGCCGAAGCCGACGAAGTACCGGGTGACCTTCATCCCGAAAGCCTTGGCGGTGAGCATGTGCCCCGCCTCGTGCAGGCTCACCGAGATGAGGATCGCCAGGGCGAAGAGCACCACCCCGAGCAGGTTTGCCATCAAGCTCCTTCCACCGACGCCGCGATGATCTCCTGGGCGTGCGTTCGTGCCCACGACTCGGCGGCGAGCACGTCCTCGACGGTACCTGGTTCGGCGAAGTCCGGAGCGTCCTCCAACACCCGCTCGAGGGTGTCGACGATGCCGAGGAACGGCAGCCGCCCGGCGACGAAGGCCGCCACGCACTCCTCGTTGGCCGCGTTGTAGATCGCCGGCCGGCAGCGCCCGGCCGCACCGGCGGCCTTGGCCAGCGCGACCGCCGGGAACGCGGCGTCGTCCAGGGGGAAGAACTCCCAGGTGTGTGCCTTCGTCCAGTCGACCGCGGCGGCGGCGCCCGACACCCGGTCCGGCCAGCCGAGGCCGAGCGCGATGGGCAGCCGCATGTCCGGCGGGCTGGCCTGCGCGAGGGTCGAGCCGTCGGCGAACTCGACCATCGAGTGGATCACCGACTGCGGGTGGACCATCACCTCGATGTCGGCGTAGGGCACGTCGAACAACTCGTGCGCCTCGATCACCTCCAGCGCCTTGTTGACCATGGTGGCGGAATTGATCGTGACGACGGGACCCATGTTCCAGGTCGGGTGGGCGAGGGCCTGCGCGGGCGCGACCTCGGTCAACTCGTCGCGGCGCCGGCCCCGGAACGGGCCGCCGCTGGCGGTGACCACCAGCCGCCGCACCTCGCCGCGGGTGCCGCCGCGCAGGCACTGCGCCAGCGCCGAGTGCTCCGAGTCGACGGGAACGATCTGCCCCGGCCGCGTCACCGCGGCCTCCACCAGCGGGCCGCCGGCGACGAGGGACTCCTTGTTCGCCAGGGCGAGGGTACGGCCGGCGCGCAGCGCCGCGAGGGTGGGCGCCAGCCCGAGCGAGCCGACCACCCCGTTGAGCACCACGTCACACGGCCACCCGGCCAGTTCGGTCATCGCGTCGGGCCCGGCCACGATCTTGGGCAGCTTGAAGTCGCCGGTGGCCCAGCCGCGCCGGCTCGCCTCGGCATAGAAGGCGAGCTGGAGGTCCTGCGCGGCGGACGCCTTCGCCACCCCGACCGCCTCCACGCCCAGTTCGAGGGCCTGCGCGGCGAGCAGCTCGACGTTGCCGCCGCCCGCGCCGAGCGCGACCACCCGGAACCGGTCGGGGTTGCGCCGGACGATGTCGATGGCCTGGGTCCCGATCGAGCCGGTGGACCCGAGCAGGACGAGGTCGCGGGGAGAGGTCACCCGGCCATTCTTCCCCAACGGTGCTGAACGCCCGCTGGGAGCCTCACTCCCCGCCGTCCGGTTCCTCCACCGGCGCCTCCTCGTCGAGCAGATCGGCCGGGTCGACCGAGAACTCGAACGGCTGCCGCATGACGAAGGTGGTGCCGGCGGCTGCGGCGGAGAGCGGCCGATACTCCCCCTCGACCAGCTCGTGGAGGGCCAGCGCAGGAACCCGGTTACGCAGGTCGACCCGGAGGAAGAAGGGGAACCCCGGCCGCGGCGTACTCGCGACGCCGGTCGATCACACCGCTGCGGTGGTCGGCCGGCGACACGATCTCGCCGAGCAGGACCGCCGATGAGATGTCAATCGCCGTTCGGCCGCCTCCCGGAGTGCGCAACATGGCGAGATCCGGGATAAAGATATCATCCCAGAGATGACATTGACCGAGTGGTAAGCCCACACGCGAGCCGATCGTCCCGCCTGCCGGAGGCGATAGGCGAGCTCCCGTTGCACCGCCCGCCGGTCGGGCCCGCATCCGGGCGTGACCACGACGCAGCCACGCAGCACCTCCACGCGCGGGCCGAGTTCTCCGGCAACAGGTCGAGCGCTGCTCGTGCGGTCCACGCGTCGTCACACCGACCGATGCGGCCCGGTGGGCGCCTCATCGTCGGCAACTTCCATCCGCGCAACGTGACCAAGGCGCTGATGGACCACGTGCTGGACTGGCGGCTCGTCCACCGGACTGAGGAGGACCTGGACCGGCTCTTCCAGGCATCGGACTTCGGACGCCCGACCACCCGCGTGATGTACGAGCCCGAATCGATCAACCTGTTCGCCGAGTGTGTCAAAGACTGATGCGCCGGCCTGTCCCGCGTCAAGAACCTGGCTCAAGATTACGGTCATGCCCAGGGTGGATGAGATAGAGCTCGATGAGATCGGTGGATACTCCTACCCCTCACATCTTTATCCGTTTGTTGGCGGGATCGTAGAGCGGTCGCAGCGAGACCACGGCCGGGTAGGTCGAGGCGCCGATCTCGACGGTCCACTTGCCGGAATCGATCCACGCCTGATCGAGCGGCTGGCGTGCGTCAACCATCGCGAGGCCGACCGCCCCGCCGAGCGAGAAGCCGTACGAGGCCGCCCGGATGTAGCCGACCGGCGTGCCGTTGCGGAGCACGACCTCGGCGTGGAACATCAACGGTTCGGGGTCGGTGACCAGCACCTGCACGAGCCGGCGGGTGAGCGGCCCCTCGGCCTTCTTGGCCAGCACGGCCTCGCGGCCGATGAAGCCGCCCGGCTTGTCGAGCGCGACTGCGAAGCCAAGACCGGCTTCGAGGACCGAGTCGGTGTTGTCGATGTCGTGCCCGTAGTCGCGGTAGCCCTTCTCCATCCGCAGACTCGACAGCGCCTTGAGCCCGGCATGCCGCAGACCCACCGCCCGGCCCGCCTCGACGAGCCGGTCGTAGACGTGCACGGCCTGCTCGGCGGGGACGTAGAGCTCATACCCCAGTTCGCCGAGGTAGGTGATGCGGATGCAGAGCACGCGGGCGAACCCGAGGTCGATCTCGCGCGCCGTGCGGAACGGGAACGCCTCGTTGGACATGTCCTGCGTCGTCACCGACGCCAGCAGTTCCCGCGAGCGCGGTCCCTGGATGTTGATCTGCGCGTAGCCACCCGAGACGTCGGTGACGAACGCGTGCGCGTCCCCGAAGTGGCGGCGCATCCTCGCTTCGACGTGCCGGTGCGCGGTGTCCGAGGCAACGACCCAGAACCGGTCGTCCCCGAGCTTGGTAACCGTGAGGTCGGCCTCGAGCGTCCCGCCCTCGTTGAGCCACTGCGTGTAGGTGATGACGCCCGCCTCGCCGTCGACGCGGTTGGCGGAGATGCGCTCGAGTTCGCGTCCAGCGTCGCGTCCCTGCACGAGGAACTTCGACATGAACGACATGTCCATGAGGATCACGCCTTCGCGGGCGGCGCGGTGCTCGGCCTCCCAGTACGGGAACCAGTTCTGCCGCCCCCACGACAGCGCATCGACCTTCGGCTCGACACCCTCGGGCGCGTACCAGTCGGCACCCTCCCAACCGCTCACGTCCTTGAAGTACGCGCGCTGCTCGACGAGCCGGTGGTGCAGCGGGGAGAGCTTCGCATTGCGAGCGGTCTGCATCGAGCGGCCCGGGTAGTGGCACTGGTAGACCATGCCGAGCGACTCGACCGTGCGCGTCGCCCGGTACTCCGGGTTGCTCTGGTAGGCGTGCAGCCGGTCGATGTTGATGCCGGTGACGTCGATGTCCGGTCGGCCGTCGACGATCCAGTGGGCGAGTGCGCGACCGATCCCGCCCCCCGTCAGGATGCCGATGGAGTTCAGCCCGGCCGCCACGAAATAGTTCTTCAGCTCGGGCGCCTCGCCGACGATCGGCTGCAGGTCGGGGGTGAAGCTCTCGGGCCCGCAGAAGAACTTGCGGACGCCCACCTCCATCGAGACCGGGATCCGCTCCATCGCCTTTTCCAGGTATGGCGCCATCCGGTCCCAGTCGGGCGGTAGCTCCCCGAACGAGAAGTTGTCGGGGATGCCCTCGATCTTCCAGGGCGCGCAGACGGTCTCGAAGAGCCCGAGCATCAGCCCGCCGCCCTCCTCGCGGAAGTAGCCGTACGACGCCGGGTCTTCGAGTACGGGCAGGGATCCGTCGACGCCCTCGACGGGCTCGGTGATCAGGTAGTAGTGCTCGGCCGCCTGCAGCGGGATGTTCACGCCCGCAGCCGCGCCGAGCTGGCGGGCCCACATGCCCGCGCAGTTGACGACGTACTCGGCCTCGATGTCGCCGTACGGCGTCCGTACGCCTGTCACCGCGCCGCCCCGCCGCAGCACGCCCGTGGCCGGGACGCCCTCCAAGATCTTCACCCCCTTCATCCGGGCGCCTTGGCGAGCGCCATCGTGACGTCCACAGGGTTCGCCCGGCCGTCCTGCGGCACGTAGAAGCCGGCGAGCAGGTCGTCCGTGCGGGCGAGGGGGAACAGCTTCTTGACCTCGCCCGGCGAGATCTCGTGAACGTCGACTCCGCAGTACCGGTTGAACGCCGAGACGCGGCGGTATTCCTCCAGGCGGCCCGGTTCGGTCGCGAGTTCGATGAAGCCGACTTGCTTCAACCCGGTGGCGAGCCCGGTCTCGGCCTCGAGTCGGGCGTACAGGTCGCGGGTGTACCTGCGCATCTCGGTGGAGGTCTCGGACGTCGAGCCGAACGTGACCATCAGCCGGCCGCGTGCCATGTGGTGCCGGACGTCAGTTGGTCGCGTTCGAGCAGCACCACGTCGGTCCACCCGAGGTGGGCGAGGTGGTACGCGACGGAGGTCCCGATGATCCCGCCGCCCACCACGACGACGCGCGCACGATCTGGGACGCCGCTCGGCGCGGGGCCGCTCTTGGGCGGTGTCGGCAGGGTCATGGTCGCTCCGATCCTGATTGACGAGTTCGCCAGGCGCGTCGATTATGGCCGTCCCGACCGCGCGCACCGCCGTCGGCCGGTCACCTCGACAGGTCTGTCCGATCCTGGACCGCTACCCCTAGACCCGCAGCGCCGCGAACCAGTGCCTCGTCATACAGCCTTGAACGGGTAATCCGGGTGGCGGATTTTGGATCCGGTGGCGAATCCGGATTTCGGTTTGGCGCGGTGGTTGCGCCAGCGGATGTAGTCGCCGATGGCGGCGTCCTGCTCGGCGTGGCTGCGGTGGTCGGTGCCGTTGAGCGCGAAGTAGCCCACTGCGGCGAACTCGGCTTCGATCCAGTTCAGCCGGGACGCGTAGGTCGGCAGGAACACCAGTTCCACCAGGTTGGCTTCGAGGCCGGTGCCCCGGTACGGCAGGAACAACTGGCGCAGGTGCCGCCGGTACGGGCGGTGAAGCGGACCCGATCGGGGGCGCCGTCGAAGCGGATCAGCACGGCGCCGACGATAGGGCCGCAGCTCGCCTGCACACCCCCTGTTCCAGGCATGGGCGCGCGGCGGAACCGGTCAGTCGGGACGGTTGAGAACGAAGGTCTCCAGTTCGGCGCCGCCGTACCAGTCGGTGCGGACGCCGAGATGGGTCATGCCGAGCCGGCGGGCCACCGCCGTCGACGCCTCGTTGCCCGCCATCACCACCGCGTAGACCTGCCGGGCGCCGTCGGCGAACTCCCGGTCGAGCACCGCCCGGGCCGCCTCGGTGGCGTAGCCGTGCCCCCAGGAGTCGGGGTGCAGGTGCCAGCCGATCTCGATGTCGTCGGTGGGGGTCACGCCGTCACGGCCCGGCAGCGGCTTGAGCAGCACGCTGCCCGCCGGCCACGGGAGGGGCGGCTACTTCCGGGGCTTCCCGGGGCGTCACAACGGGTCGTTCCGGAACTTGGGCGGCAGGCTTCCCGGACAGCACCAGCTTGGAAAGCCCCATGAACGCGAGGGCCGGAACGGCGGACAGCAACCAGCCGGACAGGCCCGGCTTAGCCACGGCACCTGGCTGGTCGCATGGCCGGCTGGACCCCGGCGCACGGCATGTGCGACCGGGAAATCCCCTGCCCGTTGGACTACCCGCACCGTCACCGCATCCAGCCCCGTACGGCCGTTGCTGCCGCCGTGGCGGCACGGGCGGGAGGTGGCCGCCTCCGTGGTGCTGGGGGCCTGCGACCCGTACCGGCTGATGGACCTGCTGCCCGACGGCGCGCTCCCGGCGCCCCTGGCCGAGCGGATGGCGGCGGTCCGGCGGCCCGGCACCACGCTCAAGCTCAACCTGGCGCTGACCGGGCTGCCCCGCTTCTCCTGCCTGCCGGCGGACGCGCCGAGCCCGTTCGGCTCGACCATCCACCTGCTGCCCGGCTCGGCGTCGCTGGTGGGGGCCGGCGGCGAGTCGCCGATGGCGGCGCTGCGCGCGATGTGGGCGGACGTGCAGGCCGGCCGGCTGCCCGAGGAGCCGACCATCGGGTGGTACCTGCACACCACCGTCGACCCGTCGCTGTCGGACCCGGCCGGGCACCACTCCTCGGCGCTCTTCGTCCAGTCGGTCCCCTACGAGCTGGCCGGCACAACCTGGGACGAGGCGCTGCCCGGCTACGTGTCCCGCCTGATCGAGATCTGCGAACGCTACGCCCCCGGCGCCGGCGACCTGATCGCCGACGCGGTGCCGCTCCCGCCGCCCGGCATCGAGGCGCACTTCGGCATCACCGGCGGCCACATCCACCACGTCGACAACACCGTCTCGTTCACCGACCGGATGCCGTACGCCACCGGCGTCGACGGGGTCTACGCCGGCAGCGCCGGCTGCCACCCCGCCGGCAGCGTCATCGGCGCCGCCGGCCACAACGCCGCCCGCCGCATCCTCACCGACCTCGGTCGCTGACCTCCCCGCCGCCTTCGGCGGAGAATCGGGGCAGGTCGCCGGGGCGGCGGATGAGGGAGAGGCCGACGAGCAGCAGGTAGAGGAAGAGGCTGAGGATCGGGTCGACGAAGACGAAGGCGAAGGCGATCAGATAGAGCGGTGGGCGCAGCAGCAATCGCCGCGCGACCGCCCGGGCCAGCCGGGGATCCAGGTCGGGGTGGAGCAGCCGGTGCCGCCGAGCCCACCACCAGCTCAGGTTGAAGAAGAGCGACTCACCGAGCACGGTGCCGACGTAGAGGGCGGCGGTCAGCCGTTGCTCGGCCGCGCTGCCGCGCAGGTTGTCCGAGAGCAGGTCGGCGGTGAACGGGATCGCGGCCACGAAGAGCAGCAGGAGCAGGTTGAACACCAGCAGCACCTGATCCACCCGGACCACGTACCGCCACATGTTGTGGTGGCCGAGCCAGATCTGGCCGGCGATCCCGAAGGTGATCACGTACGCCAGGTAGGACGGCCAGGCGTGGGCGAGGGCGTCGGGGAGCTGCCTCCCGCCGGCCCTGGCCGGGCCGTACTGGAGCAGCTCGACGGCCATCACCGTCAGCACGACCGCGAAGATCCCGTCGCTGAACGTCTCCACCCGGGACGGGTCCCGGGCCATCTCCCGGTCCCGCCGGTACCGGTACTCCCTCTCTTCTCCGCCTGCCGCCGTCACGCCCCGCCCCGCTCTCGCTGGTGTCCGGTCGGTGCCGGTCTGCGACTTTCGCCACCCACCACCACTGCATGATCGCGCAGGGAGGGGCCGCGCGGGCGCGGATCGGAGGTGCGGCCGTTGCGCCGTCGGCGCGCCGGCCCGGTCGTCAGCTGAGCGCCTCGCCGGCGGGGGCGGGGGTCTGCTCGTCGGCGCGGTGGGCGCGGATCTTGTGGCCGACGCTGGTGAGGCAGCGACCGCTGGACAGGTCGAACCTCCAGCCGTGCAGCTGGCAGGTGAGCTGCTCGCCCTCCACGATGCCGAACCGGCTCAGGTCCGCCTTCAGGTGCGGGCAGCGGCGCTGCACCACCCAGCCGTCCAGCGTGATGTCCTCGGCGTCGACGGCCCGCTCGTGCTCGTCGTACCAGCCCTCGGCGTACTGGAGGCGCTCCTCGGAGAGGCACTTGAAGAAGGCGTAGACGAACTCGTTGTACTGGCCGATCCGGGCCGCGGAGAAGCGGCAGGAGAGGAAGAGCGAGTTGACCCAGTCCACCTCGCCGATGTGCAGCAGGTGCTCGATCAGCGCCCGCTCGGTACGGAACCGGTAGCGCACCTTCTCGTCCGCGTACGGCCGGACCTCCTTGCCCGGGAAGTCGACCACGATCGACTCGACGCTCTCCCCGTCGTAGCCCACGAGGTCGAAGCGGACCGGGCCGCCCACCCCCTTGGCCAGGTAGATCGACTCGTCCAGCAGGGGCTCGATCCGGCGCTTCATCTCGCCGAGCACGTCCACCTCGGGGTGCCGCCAGGACGCCTTCTCCGCCTCGATGACCGAGCGCTTGCGCTCCCGCATCTCCTCCAGGTGGGCGACCTTGTCCGCGAAGAACTCCTCCACCGGCACCGGGTGGGTGGTGGTCGCGCCCTCGGTGGTGATCTCGGCGACGCTGCCGGGCAGCAGCACGATTCCGTTGGTGCCGCCGACCTTGGCGTACTCCGCCATGAAGACCGACTGGTCGGGGAAGATGTTGCCCTCGTCGCCGTGGATGTCGTTGAACTGCCACAGCGCGTCGTCGAGGAAGCAGGGCGGCCCGGCGATCGGGAAGACGTGGTCGGCCTTGAGGTCGTCGATGTAGCGCCAGGTGCGGTCGAACTGCCGGTCCCGCTTCTGCTTGCCGAACGCGGTCTTGGCCGCCTGCGGCAGCTCGTAGACCATCGGATACCAGATCGCGCCGGAGAACTGGAGCAGGTGCGCGTGCACGTGGCCCAGCTCGGCGAAGACGGTCAGGTCGGTCGGGCGGGCGTCGTTCTGGTTCAGCAGCCGGACGCCGTCGTACTCCACCCAGAGCGAGGAGTCACCGATCGGGCCGTCGGTCGGGCTGGTCAGCGCCTGGATCATGATCTTCAGGCCGCCGGGCAGCTCCACGACCTGCTCGTTCGGCGCCTTGAGGAACTTCGTGAAGCCCAGCTCCCGCAGCTCGTCCTCCATCTCCGAGGTGGGGAACTCGGGGAGCAGGACGGTCGCGTCCTTCGAGATGCGGTCGCGCAGGTGCTTGGCGTCGAAGTGGTCCCGGTGCAGGTGCGAGACGTACAGGTAGTCGACCTGACCCAGGGTCTCCCAGTCCAGCAGCGAATTGTCCGGAAAGGGGAACCAGGAGGCGAAATAGGCCGGATTGACCCACGGGTCGCACAGGATGCTGCCCGCGGCCGTGTCGATCCGCATGCTGGCATGTCCCGTACCGGTCACTCGCACCGCAGTCCCCCTCAAAAAGACAATCAAGGTGTACGTCAAAGACGCTACCTGAGGCAGTGTGGTCGCCGACCCGCGACGCCGCTAGTGCCGATCCGCCCCGCCGACCCGGGTCCGACGACCCTGGCCGGATCAGCCCCCGACCGTGCCGGTCCACCTCCGCCGCTCCGGCGCGGCCGCCCGCCAGCTCTCCAGCAGGGCGGGGATCTCGTCGACCGGGGCGGCCAGGCTCACCCGCTGCTCGCCGGTGACGGCGTGGTCGGCGTCGTGGTTCAGGGTGTCCTCGCTGCAACAGGTGCAGATCGCCGCGAAGCTGCTCCACGGCTCCGCCCCGTAGTCCCGCTCTTCGAAGACCGCGACCAGGGCGCGCACATCGTCCGCCCGGGCCACGTCGACCCGGACCACCGAGGTCGGGAGCGCAGACCCCCGCCACAACAGCAGCTCGTCGAAGACGGGGTAGCTACGGCCGTCGACCTCCCGCCGCCCCTTGGGTTCGCCGTCGTGCACCACGATCTCGCCGAACCGGCGACCCGACTCCGGCGTGGGCACGCTCAACACCCGGGCCCGGGTCGGGCAGAGCCGGCGCGTCCAGACCACCTCGGCGGGCCCGGTCGGGTTGAGCCGGACCAGGCCCGGCCCGAGATCCTCGGCGATCTCGCCCTCGCCGTCGGGCAGGTCCACCCCGAAGCCCCGCCAGGCGTCCCGGGCGGTGGCCCAGTCCTCCATGATCGTCGCCGCGATGCCCAGGTTCCAGAACGCCGGGTCCTGGCTGTCCCGCTCCGCCCGCGCCGCCGCCTCCCGGCCCAGCTCGTACGCCTTCGCCCAGTTGCGCAGGAACTTGTGCGCCAGCGCCGCGTCGTACCACCAGATCCCGGCACCGGAGTGGTCCGGGTGCCGCCGCGCCAGCCGCTCCAGCAGCTCGGCGGCGACCGGCCAGTTCTCCGCCTCCCACGCCTCGTACGCCGTCTTCAGTACCTCACGGTCGTCCGCGCGGGTCATGCCGTCCCCCAGACAGGTCGGACCCTGCGCCGGGGCCGGCGCGGGGCGTGCCAGACTAACCGGAGATCCGATCGCGAGGGAAGGACCGACAGTGGCAGGAAGCGAGCCGGTAACCGCGCCAGATCAGCACAAGCCCGGGCACCGCAAGTCCGGGCGGATCGGGGCGGTGCTCTCGGCGGTGGCGTTGGTGCTCATGGCGCTCTGCGGCAACCACGAGGGCAAGGTCGAGGACATCTGGCTGGTCGGGCTCGCCGTGCTGCTGCTGGCCATCGTCATCGGCGACTCGGTGCTGCGCCGCAACGGCCTGCGGCACTGACCCGGCCCGGCACCCAGGACCAGCAACGCGCGAAGGCCCGCCCCCGTCGGGGGCGGGCCTTCGTCGTCGTACGGGCTCAGCGGCCGAAGAGGATGTCCTGCACGTCCTTGAGGGCGGCGTCGACCTCGGCTTCGAAGTAGCCACCGGGCACCAGGCCGAAGCGCAGGGTGTCCAGGTCCTTCGGGTTGACCGGCATCGGATTGCGGCCCTGCATGCCGCCGAGCAGGCTTTCGAAGAAGCGGTCCACCTGGTCCGGGTCGTAGCCGCTGCCGAAGCGGCGCACCTGGAAGCTGCGCCGGATCTGGTCGACCCGGTAGAGGTCGCTGCCGGGCGGGCCGGCCATCGGGGGGCCGACCATCGGCGGGCCACCGACCGGCGGACCGGCCATCGGCGGACCCCCGCCCATGCCCTGCTGCGGCAGGGCCGGCGGGCCGGCCGGGCCACGGCCGCGCATGTCCCGCAGCTCCCGCTCGGACATCCGGATCTCGGCGGTCATGTCGGCACGCCCGTGCCGGCCGGCCTCGAAGCCGTCGAAGCGCTGGTCGTCCTGGCCGTACCCGCCCGGCTCCTGGCCGTATCCGCCCGGGCCCGGGGGCAGGCCGCGCGACGGCGGGCCGCCGTGTCCCATCGGGGCGCCCGGACCCATCGGGCCGGGGCCACCCGGGCCGCGCGGCGCGTCGTACCCGCCGCGGGGGGCGTCATACCCGCCGGCGAAGGCGCCGGTCGGCTCGTCGTACCGGCCGTAGCCGGCGGGCG
>NZ_JAEVHJ010000168.1:0-13959 GCF_016802855.1 Micromonospora sp. ATA51
GCCGCCGTCCAGCGGTCGGCGAGGGCGGTCACGTTGCGGCCCTCGTCCCGGCTGGCCGCCAGCTCGTGCGGCAGCAGGTCCTCCGGCTGCAGCGGTCGGCGAGGGCGGTCACGTTGCGGCCCTCGTCCCGGCTGGCCGCCAGCTCGTGCGGCAGCAGGTCCTCCGGCTGCACCCAGGTCAGTCGCAGCCCGCCGGCCGCGCCGGGACGGGAGGCAGGGCCGCCCGCCCGGCGGCCGGCGCGGTGCCGGTGGCCGGGACACCCGCAGCGGTCATGCCAGGCCGCCGAAGCGCTCGGCGCGCCGGGCGAAGCGCTGCCGGTCCCGGTCGAAGACCTCGGTGGCGACCGCGGCGAGTACCCGCGCCGGCTCGACCAGGTCGGTGCGGGACGCCTCGGCCACCACCGTGGACCACTCGGCGGGCACCGCCGCCACGCCGCCCAGCGCCCCGGCGATCGCGCCGGCCATGGTGGCCGTGGAGTCGGCGTCCCGGCCGTAGTTGACCGAGCCGAGCACCGCCGACCGGTAGTCGCCCTGGGCCACCACCAGCATGCCCAGCGCCACCGGCAGCTCCTCGATGGCGTGCAGCCGGCTGGGCCGGCGGGCGCCCAGGCCGGGGCTGCGGTACTCCTCCCCCACCGTGTCGTAGGGGGCGACCGCGGCGCGCAGCGCGGGGATGGCGGCCTTCCAGTCGTCGTACCACCGGGCCTCCTTGACCACCGCGTCGATGGCGGCGCGGGTGCCGTCGAGGGCCAGGTCGAGCGCCGCGCCGAGGACGTCGTCGACGCCCGCGCCGGGGGCCGCGGCGGCGGCGACCGCGGCGGCGAAGACCGCCGCGGCCTCCCGCCCGTAGCTGTGCTGGTGCGCCCCGGCGATCTCCACCGCCTCCGCGTACGCCCCGGCCGGGTCGCCGGCGTTGACGATGCCGACCGGGGCCATGTACATGGCGGCGCCGCAGTTGACGATGTTGCCCACGCCGGCCTCGCGGGGGTCGGCGTGCGCGTGGTGCAGGCGGGTGACCAGCACCGTTCGGCCGCGGCCAGCCGGTGGAAGGTCACCCCGTCCCGCTCCAGGTCCGGGATGTACACCACCCGCTCGATCAGGTCGGGGACGAGCAGTTCCACCACGTCGTACGCGTCGAGGTGGTCCCGCTTGGCCGCGTACGCCCGGACCAGGGCGTGGGTCATCAACGTGTCGTCGGTGATGTGCCCGTCGCCCTTGTGGTACGGCGCGAGTGGCCGCGCGGTGGCCCAGTCGGCGTGGTACGGGGGCACGACGCCCTCGACCCAGCCGCCGTAGCGGGCGCGGATCTGCTCAGGGAGCGCTGTCTCGGTGGCACCGCCGAGGGCGTCGCCCACCGCGGCGCCGACCAGGCAACCGACCGACGTGTCGAGCAAGAGTGACATGGTTACCTCAGAACCTGCTTGCCACCGTCGACCAGCTGCGTGCCGAGCTGGTCCAGGGTGATCTTGTTGGCGAAGTACTGCTGAAGGGCCGGGGTGGCGTACTTGGTCTTCCACTCCGGGTAGCCGTCGACCTTCTGGAACGGGGCGACGGTCAGGTCGGCGGCGCTGTCCGCGGCGACGTCCCAGCCCTGCTTGCCGCTGGTGGCCTTGACCAGCTCCGCGTTGGCCTGCTTGCCGGTCGGCACCAGCCAGTCACCCTTGGCGAGGGTGGCCATGTTGGTCGGGTTGAGGAACCACTCGATGAACTGCGCGGCCTGCTTCTGGTGCTTGCTGTCCGCCGAGACGGACAGCGTCTGCGGGTTGGCGGCCTGCTTGGTAGACAGCCCCTTGATCGGCGGGAGGGTGACCCAGTCGAAGCCGGCGGGGGCCTGCTCGACCATCTGCTGGCGCAGCGACACCGAGCCGGGCAGCATCGCGTACTTGCCGCCGAAGAAGCCGGGCAGGGTGTCCGCGCCGCTCATGCCGAGCGCCTCCGGGGAGGCCGACTTGGTGGCGTAGAGCATGTCGTGGATCCGCTTCGGCACCTCCCTCTCCGCGTCGCCGACCTTGACCTCGGTCTTGCCGCCGTCGGGGTAGAAGAACTTGCCGTCGTAGTTCAGCGCCAGGTTCATCACCCGGTTGGTGGGCGACTTCAGCGCCCAGGCCACGCCGTACTGGCCGGGCTTGGTGAGCTTCTGCGCGTTGGCCTGGAACTCGTCCCAGGTCCAGCCGCCGTCGGCCGGTGGCACGGCGACGCCGGCGGCGTCGAGCAGCTTCTTGTTGGCGATGACGACCTGCGACTCGAGCAGGAACGGCACGCCGGTGACCTTGCCCTCGAAGGTGGCGGTGTCCCAGACGCCCGGGTCGATCTGGCCCTTGAAGTCGTCGCTGAGCAGCTTGGAGACGTCGGCCAGGTAGCCCTGCTTGCTGAACTCGCCGATGGCGGAGGCCTCGTAGTGCACGATGTCGGCGGCGTCGCCGCCCTCGAACGAGGTGAGCAGCTGGTCGTGGACGGAGTTCCAGTCACCCTGGACGTACTCGACCTGGATGTCCGGGTGCTCGCTGTTCCACTTGGCGACCAGGTCCTTGTTGGCCTGCAGCGACTCCTTCTGCCAGGCCAGGCTGAGGAAGCGCAGCTTGACCGGGCCGGACGACGCCTCGTCCGTGCCGCCGCCGTCACCGCACGCGGTGAGGGCGCCGAGGCCGACGACCGCGACCGCGGCGGCCGCGGCGAGTCGACGGAATCTGCTACGGAGCATGGGGGTTACCTCCTTGGTGGTGGGTGGGGGATGTGGTGCCGCTCGTCAGCCCTTGACGGCGCCGGCGAGCGAGCCGGAGGAGAGCCGGCGTTGCATGAAAGCGAAGAAGATCAGACTGGGCAGGGTGGCGAGCAGGGATCCGGCCGCGAGGGGACCGAGCCGAGCGGTGCCCTCGATCCCGACGAACCGGGCCAGGGTGACCGGCAGGGTGGCCAGCTCCGGGGTCTTGAGCAGCACCAGGGCGAAGAAGAACTCGTTCCAGGCGGAGATGAACGAGAACAGCGCGGTGGCGACGATCCCGGGCGCGAGCAGCGGGAAGACCACCTGGCGCAGGATCTGCAGCCGGCTGGCCCCGTCGACGCTGGCCGCCTCCTCCAGCTCGCGCGGGATGTTGCGGACGAAGCCCTGGAGCATCCAGAGCGCGAACGGCAGCGCCCAGACCACGTAGATCAGCACCAGCCCGGCGTGGGTGTTGGCCAGCCCGACCTCGCGCAGGATCAGGAAGATCGGGATGATCAGCAGCACGAACGGGAACAGCTGCGACAGCAGCACCCAGCCGAGCGCCGCGGTGCCGAGCTTCGTGCGGAACCGGGCCAGGGCGTACGAGGCGGGCAGCGCGACCAGCACGGTGAGCACCGCCGAGGCGAGCGACACCTGGAGGCTGTTCAGCGCGGCCCGGCCGAGTTCCTGCTCGGTGAAGGCCTGCACGAAGTTCTGCACGGTCGGGTTGGCGGGGATCAGCGTGGGGTGCAGCTGGACCAGTTCCCGGGGCGGCTTGAACGCGGTGGAGACCAGCCAGACCAGCGGGAACCCGAGGAAGATCAGGTAGCCGGTCAGGGCGACGTACTGCAACGTGCGCCCGGTGCGGCTCGGCTTTCCGAACATGTCAGTTCGCCTCCCGGAGTCGGCGCCGCAGGTAGACCGCGAGCAGCGCGACGATGATCAAGACCATGGCGTTGCCGAGCGCGGCGGCGTAGCCGTAGTTGCCGTAGCGGAACGCCTCCTCGTAGGCGAAGAGCATCGGCAGCATGGTCTTGCCGCCCGGCCCGCCCGCGGTCAGCACGTAGACCAGGCCGAACGAGTTGAAGTTCCAGATGAAGTCCAGCGAGGTGATCGCGACGATCACCGGCGCGAGGGCGGGCAGCGTGACGTTGCGGAACCGGTGCCAGGTGCCGGCGCCGTCCACCGCGGCCGCCTCGTGCAGCTCGCGCGGCACGCCCTGCAACCCCGCCAGCAGCACAACGGTGGTCTGCGGCATGCCGGCCCAGACGCCCACGATGATCACCGCGGGCAGCGCGGTGCTGAAGTCGCCGAGCCAGTTGGTGCGCAACCCGTCCGCGCCGACCCGGTGGAAGAACTCGTTGAGCAGGCCGGCGTCGGGGTGGTAGACCAGCTTCCACAGGATGCCGACCACCACCGGCGGCATCGCCCAGGGCACCACGGCGAGCACCCGGGCCGCGCCCCGGAAGCGCAGCTGCTGGTTGAGCAGCAGGGCCAGCCCGAGGGCGAGCACGAATTGCAGCACGGTCACCCCGACCGCCCAGAGCAGGCCGATCTTGAACGAGTTCCAGAACAGCTCGTCGCCGAGCAGCTCCCGGTAGTTGGCCAGCCCGGTGAAGCTGACCTCGACGTTGCGGCCGGCGCGGGCGTCGGTGAAGCCCAGGTAGATGCCGCGCAGCAGCGGGAACACCGAGAGCACCACGATGGGCAGCAGCGACGGCAGGAGCAGCAGGTAGATGCCCATCCGGTCGGAGCGGGACCGGGCGGCGCGCGGACCCTCGGCGCGCGCGACGTCCGGCCGTTCGGCCACGGTGGTCATGCGGTCACCTCCGGGGTACGCGGTGCGGGTGGCTTCGGCGCCGTCGGCTCCTGGTCCGGTTGGCCGGGCACGAGCGGCAGGGCTCCTTCCGCCGTCCGGGCATCGGCTCGCCGGAACGGCGCGAGCACGGGGCGCGGTGCGGCGCTGGAGGCGCGGACGGCGAGGTGGGGGGCGACCTGCTCGCGGCGGGGCGGCAGGGCCGGGTCGGTGATCCGTTGCAGGAGCAGCTCGGCGGCGCGTCGTCCACGTTCGGCCGAGCCGAGGGAGACGCTGGAGAGCTGCGGGAACATCATCCGGGCCAGCTCGGTGTCGTCCATGCCGACCAGCGCGACGTCCTCGGGGACCCGGCGACCGGCGGCGAGCAGGGCGTGCAGCGCCCCGACGGCGATCAGGTCGTTGGCGCAGACCAGTGCGTCGGGGCGGGCCCGGGCGAGCAGTCGTTCGGCGGCGGCGCGGCCGGCGGCGTACTGGAAGTCGCCGACCTCGACGAGCCGTTCGTCGAGCTCGATGCCGTGACCGGCGAGGGCGGTCCGGAAGCCGGCGTCACGGGCGGCGCCGGGGACGGTGTCGAGCGGGCCGTTGACGAAGCCGATCCGCCGGCGTCCGGCGGCGACCAAATGGTCGACCGCCAGCCCCACGCCGGTGCGCGAGTCGGTGCGGACGTTGTCGACCGGGGCGTCCGCGCCGAGCTGACCGACGACCACCACCGGCACCGGGCTGTCGACCAGCGCGGCCAGGTGGTCGTCGGTGACCCGGATCGGCGAGACGATCATCCCGTCGACGTAGCGGTGGGCCAGCCGGCGCAGCAGCGCCGTCTCCTTGGCGACCTGACCGGCGGTGGCGTGCACCAGCAGCTGCCGGCCGGAGGCGGCGACCACCGACTCGATGGCGCGCATCATCTCGACGTACACCGGGTTGCCGATGTCCTCGACGGCGAGGGCCACGAGGCCGGTGCGCTGCGACTGGAGCGAGCGGGCGATGGCGTTGGGGACGTAGCCGACCTCGGCCGCCGCCGCGCGGACCTTGCGGATGGTCTCGGGGCTGCCCCCGACGCCGTTGAGCACGCGGGAGGCGGAGGCGATCGAGACGCCGGCCCGGGCGGCGACGGTGTGCACCGTCGGCCGGCCGTCGGCCGACTCCTGTAAACGTTTACGACCCACGCCCTGGCACCTCCACCTCATTGCTGTAAACGTTTCCGGGAGTCTGCGCCTGAGCCGACGGTCAGGTCAAGGGCTCGTTACGAAAACGTTTCCAACCACGCTCAACCTGCTTCGACGGAGAGCCGGCCCAGGCGCTGCGGCTCGGCGATCACCTCGATCGCCGTGATCTTGTCGTGGCTGATCTCGAAGGTCATCACCGTGACGAGACGTCCATGGCGTTTCACCAGGAGCGCCGGGACGCCGTCGACGAGCCCGACCTGGGCATGCTCGGCCCGGTGCGAGAAGAACAGCGCCTGTCGGGCGACGGCACGGGCGCCGCGCAGCCGTATCGGGCTCCGGGAGGGCGCCGCGAAGCCGTCGGCGCTGACGCTGACCTCAGGGTGAAGCAGGTTGAGCAGCGCCGCGAAGTCGCCGTCGCGCGAGGCGACGAGGAAGGCATCGACGGCCTTCCGCTGCCGGGCTGGATCGCTGTCGGGCATCTCGGCGGCCCGCACCCGGTGACGGGCGCGACTGGCGAGCATCTTCGTCGCGTCGGTCGAGCGCCCGACGATCGGTGCGATCTCGCGGTAGGGCACGGCGAAGATGTCGTGCAGCACGAACGCCATTCGCTCCGCGGGCGTCAGCGTGTCCAGCACCACCAGCAGCGCGAGCCCGACCGAGTCGGCCAGCACCGCCTCCTGCTCCGGGTCCGGGCCGTCGACGGGGCACGGTGCGGCGAGGGGAACCTCCCGACGCCCCGTACGCGACCGCAGCATGTCCAGGCACACGCGTGCCACCACGGTGGTGAGCCAAGCACGGGCATTCTGGACTTCGCTGGTGTCCGACCGGGCCGTCCGCACCCACGCCTCCTGGACCGCGTCGTCGGCTTCGCTTCGCGAGCCGAGCATGCGGTAGGCCACCGCCCGCAGGTGACCTCGGTGCGCCTCGAAATCCTCCACCGTTACCCTTCCGCCGCGTCCTCCGTCTTACCACTGACGGGTACGAGCACCCACTGGTAACAAGGAGGAGCGATGGCACCACTGGTTTCCACGATCGAGATCGCGCGTCCGCCGGACGAGGTCTTCGCCTACGCCACCGATCCTTCGCGTTTCGCCGAGTGGCAGCACGATGTGGTGCGGGTGCGCCTTCTCGACGGCTCACGGTTCACCACGACCCGGAGGATCAGGGGTGCCGAGCGCACGATGACGCAGCAGATCACCCACAACGATCCGCCGCACCGCTGGGGCGCCCGGGGCACCGACGGGCCCATCCGTCCGCACGCCACGGTCAGCGTGGAGCCGATCGGGGACGGCACCAGATCCCGAGTGACGTTCACACTCGACTTCGCGGGCCACGGGCTCGGCGTGGCGCTGGTCCCGCTGGTACGCCGGCAGGCGCGGCAGGCGGCGCCGACCAGCTACCAGAACCTCAAGCAACTCCTCGAGAACGGCCGCTAGGCCCCGCGGTCACGAGGTCGCCGGCTGCCACTGGTAGGACCAGGGCGGCCCGGAGCCGGTGACCGGTTGGCACACGTACAGGCCGTCACCCACGACGTCGATTTCGCCCGGATGCAGCTCGGACGGCGGTTCCCCGTGCTCGTCGAGTTCGACCGTGGCGGTGCGTCCGTCGGCCGGTCCGCCCACGATCGGCACATCAGCTACGTCTCGCATACGTGCAGCATCCCGGTCCGGCCACGATGTGCACCCCGAATGCCGAAGTTCGGCCCCTTCGTCTTTCCGGCGGGCTCGGTGACGTCATCCGCCACCGTCCGAGTTGACCACACCGGCACGCATTCGCTCCTCTCAGCTGGGCGGGTGGCGGGCGGACACGACGATTCTTCTCGCCGTCCCCCCTGGACCTTCCCGCATCGATGGCAATATCCTCCGTCTCACGCGCGGCGTCTGAAGTTCCTTTTCACTCGCCGATCCTCGCCGCCGCGAAGGAGACGACATGCACTTCAACCACCCTGAGCTGGACCGCCGCACGCTGCTGCGGGCCGGCCTCGGCGCCGCCGCGGTCGCGGTCGTCGGCAGCGAACTCGCCTTCCCGGCGGCGGCTCAGGCCGCGCCGGGCGCGGACCTCGACTGGATCATCAGCTGTGACGAGTGGGGAGCCCGCCCGCCGGCGGACCCGCTGTCGATCAGCGCGATCGCCACCAACAAGATCATCGTGCACCACATGGCGTTCCCGAACAGCACCGACTACTCGGAGGAACACGCCAAGCAGCTCGCCCGCGACTGCCAGGACCTGCACCTGGACGTCAACCACTGGTCGGACACCGGGCAGCACTTCACGGTCAGCCGCGGCGGTCACGTCCTCGAGGGCCGGCACGGCAGCCTGGAGCGGCTCCAGGCCGGCGACCGGCAGATGATCTCGGCGCACTGCCCGGGCGAGAACGGCCGGGCCATCGGCATCGAGAACGAGGGCACCTACGTCACCGAGACGCCGCCGCACGAGCTGCTCGACTCGCTGGTCAAGCTCTGCACCACCGTCTGCCAGCAGTACGGCCTGCACGCCCACGACATCTTCGGCCACTGGGACTTCCGGGCCACCCAGTGCCCGGGCGCGATGTTCTACCGGGAGTTCCCCGCCCTGCGCCGGCGGGTCTTCGCCAAGCTCGGCACCGACCTGGCCGACGTGCCGGCCCGCCGCTGGCCGGACATCTGGCGCTTCGTCGGCGGCCCGGTCGTCCGCGTCGCGCAGTACCTGCTCACCTTCCGCGGCTACACCGTGCCGGTCACCGGCGTCTTCGACGCCGCCACCGTCGCCGCCGTGCAGGACTGGCAGGCCCGCAACGGCATCCCGGTCGACATCGACGCCACGCTCACCGCGCCGACCTGGGAGACCCTCGCGCCGGAGCTGGACAAGGACGCCACCGGCATCCCGGTCAGCGCGCTGCAGTTCATGCTGAACTCCAAGGGCTACGCCGAGGTCGCGATCACCGGCGAGTACGACTACGTGACCAAGAAGGCCCTGAAGGACCTCCAGGAGCTGCACGGTCTCGACGCGAACGGAAAGGTCAGCACCACCACCTGGTGTGCCCTGGTGGGTGGTGTGGTGCGTCAGTCGTTCCAGCAGAACTGACGACGTACCGGCGGGGAAGCGGTGGAGGTGGCAACGGCGCCACCTCCACCGCCAGCTCGTGCGGCGCGCGACTCGCCCGTCGTACGTCGTTGTCCATGTCATCCGGGGCTGCGACGATGACCCTCGTCAAAGACGACGAAGGAGGGCCTCATGGCGTCTCGGCTCAACCCGTACCTCAGCTTCCGCGACAGCGCGCGGCAGGCCATGGAGTTCTACCAGAACGTGTTCGGCGGCAACCTGACGCTGAGCACGTTCGGCGAGTTCGGCAACCCGGATCCGGCCGTGGCCGACAAGGTCATGCACGCCATGTTGGAGACCGACCGCGGCTTCACGCTGATGGCCTCCGACACCCCGCCGGAGATGGAATACCAGCCGGGCAACAACATCGCGATCAGCCTCAGCGGGGACGACGCCGACGAGCTGCGTGGCTACTGGAAGCAGCTCTCGGAGAGTGGCACCGTCTCGATGCCACTCGAGAAGCAGATGTGGGGCGACGAGTTCGGCATGTGCGTGGACCGGTTCGGCATCGGCTGGATGGTCAACATCGCCGGGCCCCAGGCCTGACCCGCCCCGGCCAGGGGAGGTCGCCCGAACGGCGGTGTCCACGATGGTCCTGCCGGCGTTAGCGTACGGAGCATTCGCACCGACGCGGACACCCGGCCGGAGAGGACCAGATTCATGGACGGCAGGATCCCCTCGCACCGTCGACGCCTGACCCGGCTGGTCGCCGCGGCCGCCGTCGTGGCGGCCACCCTGGGGCTGGTCGCCCCACCCGCGCACGCGGAGGCCGGGCCCAAGGTCGACGTGCTGACCCGCAACCTCTACCTGGGCGGGGACCTCACGCCGTCGATCGGGGCGCCGACGCTGCCGGCGTTCCTGGCCGCGAACTCGGCCCTGCTCCGGCATGTGGACCTGGTCGACTTTCCCGCCCGGGCCGCGCTGTTCGCCGAGGAGATCCGCGAACGCAAGCCGACCTGGTCGGCCTGCAGGAGGTGGCGCTCTGGCGCACCGGACGGATGGGCGACCCGGCCCCGGCCACCGAGGTCCGGTACGACTACCTGGCGCTGCTGATGGCCGAACTGGCTGGCTCCGGCCACCCGTACGACGTCGCCGTGGTGCAGGACGAGGCGGATCTGGAAGCCCCGGCCGGCGCGCCGTACAACGTGGACGTCCGGCTCACCATGCGCGACGTCGTCCTGGTGCGGCACGGCGGCCGGGTGAAGGTGACCGACACGTCGTCGGGGAACTTCGTCCAGAACCTGGTGTTCCCGCTTCCGGCCACGGGTGGCACCGCCACCAGCACGCGCGGCTGGACGGCCGTGGACGCGGTGCTGGGCAACCGGGCGTTCCGGTTCGTCAACACCCACCTGGAGGCGTTCCACCCCGGCGTCCGGGTGCTGCAGGCGCAGGAGCTGCTCCGGGGCCCGCTGAACGTACCCGGGAGGGTGATCCTCGTCGGGGATCTCAACACCGGTCCCGAGCTGCCCGATCCGAACAACCGGCTCGCGTATTTCACCCTGGTGGCCGGCGGACTGGTCGACACCTGGCCGATCCTGCACCCCGGCGACCCCGGATACACCGCGGGGCTGGGCGACGATCTGACCGAGCCGGCCGACGACGTCGAGCACCGGATCGACATGGTCATGGTCCGGGGCGCGGTCGCCCCGGTGGCGAGCGAGGTCTTCGGCACCGAGCGACAGACCCCCGACGGCCGGTGGGCGTCGGATCACCTGGGTCATCAGGCGGTGCTCGCGCTGCGGTAGACGGGACCGAAGTGTCGGCATTGGCGCTTGGTGAACAACGGCTATCCCGGGCGGTGCGAATCGGAGATCCTTGCCGAGGGATCGATATGAGTTAATCTCACCTCCGGGTGTGACGCCCGGGCACGGAGGGCGAGACGTCGGCATCGGCAGTCGGGCGTACCCCGGCCCCGACTCCGAGCTCCCGGAGGCACCGCCATGCCCCGTCCCACCATCCGCACCCGCGTCGCGGCGCTGACCGCCGCGGCTGTGACCGCCGCCGCGACCGCCCTGACCGTCGTCCCGCCCGCACCAGCCGTCGCCGCCACCACGTTCGCCGGCAACGACCACTGCCTCGGCCAGTGCGCCGACATCCTGCCGCCGGGCGAGAACGGCAACGCCACGCTCGCCGCGATCCTGGCGCACCAGGTCCTCGGCACCCGGCCCGCCCACTCCAGCGACCAGCTCGACGAGTACGCGAACCTGGTGTACGGCTACGCGGGACTCACCGACGAGCAGATCGCCCGCTTCTACCACGACGCCTCGTTCGGCGTACCCGACGCGCAAGTGGAAAGCACCGTGCGCCCCCGCGCGGACGTGACCATCGTGCGGGACTCCGCCACCGGCGTACCGCACGTCACCGGCACCACCCGCTCCGGCACCATGTTCGGCGCCGGTTACGCCGGCGCGCAGGACCGGCTCTGGGTGATGGACCTGCTCCGCCACGCCGGCCGTGGCCGGCTCAGCTCATTCGCCGGCGGGGCGCCGGGCAACCGGGAACTGGAGCAGAGCATCTGGGCCAACTCCCCGTACACAGAGGCGGACCTGCAGGCCCAGGTCGACGCGCTACGGCAGAAGGGAACCCGCGGCCAGCAGCTCCACACCGACGTAGGCGACTACATCGCGGGCGTCAACACCTACATCGACCAGTGCGTCGCCAACGCGAACTGCCCCGGCGAGTACAACCTCACCGGCAACGGCGCCCCGCAGCACTTCACCATGACCGACCTGATCGCCACGGCCGGCGTCATCGGCGGGCTGTTCGGCGGGGGCGGCGGCGCGGAGATGCAGTCGGCGCTGGTGCGGGTCGCCGCCCGGGCGAAGTTCGGCCCGACCGCCGGCGACCAGGTGTGGCAGGCGTTCCGGCAGCAGAACGACCCGGAGACCGTGCTGACCCTGCACGACGGGCAGAGCTTCCCGTACGGCGGCGCACCGGCCGGCGCGCCCGGCGTGGTGCTGCCCGACGCCGGTACGGTCACCGCCGAACCCCTGGCCTACCAGCCGACCGCCTCGGCCGGCACCGCGACGGCGACCAGCCCCCGGAGCGCCACGACCGAGGGACTGCTCAGCGGGCTCGGCGCACTCCGGTCGCACGGCATGTCCAACGCCGTGGTGATCTCCGGTCGGCACACCGTCAGCGGCAACCCCATCGCCGTCTTCGGCCCACAGACCGGCTACTTCGCGCCGCAACTGCTCATGCTGCAGGAACTGCAGGGGCCGGGCATCAGCGCCCGCGGCGCCTCGTTCGCGGGCCTGAGCCTCTACGTCCTGCTCGGACGCGGGCAGGACTACGCGTGGAGCGCCACCTCGGCGGCGCAGGACATCACCGACACATACGCCTTGCCGCTGTGCACCACCGACGGCAGCGCCCCGACCCTGCAGTCGAACCGCTACCTCTACCACGCCAGTGCCTGGCGATGGAGGTGCTGGCGCACACCAACTCCTGGTCGCCGACCCTGGCCGACTCGACCCCGGCCGGCTCGTACACCCTGCGCGCCCTGCGCACCAGGTACGGGCTGGTGGCGTACCGGGGAATGGTGAACGGGCAGCCGACGGCCTTCACCCGGCTCCGGTCGACCTACCGGCACGAGGCCGACTCCGCGATCGGCTTCCAGGCGTACAACGACCCCGCGGCGATGGGCTCCGCCGCCGCGTTCCAGGACGCCGCCGCGAACATCGGCTACGCCTTCAACTGGTTCTACGTCAACTCGACCGAGGCGGCGTACTTCAACTCCGGGTCCAACCCGGTCCGGCCGTCCGGGGCCGACCCGAACCTGCCCACCCGGGCCGAGGCGGGCTACGAGTGGCAGGGCTGGAACCCGGACACGAACACCGCGACCTACACCCCGGCCGGCGCCCACCCCCGGTCCGTCAACCAGGACTACTACGTCAGCTGGAACAACAAGCAGGCGTACGACTACAGCGCCGCGGACGGCAACTTCAGCTTCGGATCGGTACACCGGGCACAACTCCTCGACGCCCGGTGCGCGCCGCGATCGCGGGGCAGCAGCTCGACCGGGCCGCCGTCGTACGGATCATGGCCGACGCCGCGGTCACCGACCTGCGCGGCCAGCAGGTCCTCGGCGACCTGCTCCGGGCCGTCACCAGCCAACCGGTCACCGATCCGACCCTGGCCGACGCGATCGCCAAGCTGCGGGCCTGGCAGCAGTCCGGCTTCCGCCGCGCGGAGACCACCGCCGGTTCGCGGGTCTACCAGCACGCCGACGCGATTCGGATCTTCGACGCCTGGTGGCCGCTGCTCGCCGCGGCGGAATTCAAGCCGGGACTCGGCGCCGACCTCTACGGCGCCCTGGTGGACGCCATCGAGGTGAACGAGGCACCGTCCGGCGGCCAGAACGGCGGACGCGACGGCACCGCCGTCTGGGCGGCCGCCGGCCAGCCGCACAAGGGCTCGTCGTTCCAGTACGGCTGGTGGGGCTACGTCGACAAGGACATCCGGACCGTCCTCGGCGACCCGGTGACCGGCGGCCTCGGCCGCACGTACTGCGGCAACGGCAACCTCGGCGCCTGCCGGCAGGCGCTGCTCGACACCCTCGCCCAGGCGGCCGCGCTGCCGTCCACCACGGTCTACCCCGGCGACTCGTCCTGCGCCGCGGGCGACCAGTGGTGCGCGGACGCGATCGCCCAGTCGGGGCTCGGCGGCATCAGCCATCCCCTGATCGCCTGGCAGAACCGGCCCACCTACCAGCAGGTCGTCTCGTTCCCGGCGCGCCGCGGCGACGACGTCACCAACCTGGCCCAGGGGCGCGCCGCCACCGCGTCGAGCACCCAGTTCCTCACCAGCCACACCCCGGACAAGGCGGTCGACGGCAGCCTCGGCACCCGGTGGAGCAGCAGCTACGCCGACAACCAGTGGATTCGGGTGGACCTCGGCTCCGGCCGCACGGTCAACCGGGTCATCCTGCGCTGGGAGGCCGCGTACGGCAGCGCGTACCGGGTCGAGGTCTCCACCGACGGCGCCACCTGGCGGACGGCGTTCAGCACCACGACCGGCAACGGCGGCGTCGACAACGTGACCTTCGCCCCGGTCACCGCCCGCTACGTGCGCGTGTACGGCGTCAAGCGGGCCACCTCGTACGGCTTCTCGCTCCACGAGGTCGAGGTCTACGCCCGGTGACCGCCCGCCGGGCCATCTGCTACGCGGAGCTCGGCTACGAGGTGCTCGGCTTCGACGTCG
>NZ_JAEVHJ010000169.1:0-13863 GCF_016802855.1 Micromonospora sp. ATA51
GTGGTCAGGCGGGGGTGGGGAGGGTGGCGCGGCGGGTGCGGACGGCGGTGGCCAGGTCCGTCAGGACCTCGGCCGTGGTGCCCCAGCCGAGGCAGGCGTCGGTGACCGACTTGCCGTACTCCAGCTCGCGGGTGGGATCGAGGTCCTGGCGGCCGGGCTGGAGGAAGCTCTCCAGCATGATGCCGACGATGCCGCGCTGGCCGGCGGCGAGCTGGGCGGCGACGTCCGCGGCCACCTTCGGCTGGTTGCGGTGGTCCTTGCCGCTGTTGGCGTGGCTGGCGTCCACCACCACCCGCTCCGGCAGCCCGGCCGCGCGGAGCAGGTCCAGCGCCCCGGCCACCGACTCGGCGTCGTAGTTCGGGCGCCCGCCCCCGCCGCGCAGCACCAGGTGGCCGTCGGCGTTGCCCCGGGTGTGCATGATCGCCGGGGTACCGGAGAAGTCGATGCCGGGGAAGACATGCGGCACGCCGGCCGCCCGGATCGCGTCGACCGCGGTGGAGATGCTGCCGTCGGGCCGGTTCTTCATGCCGATCGGCATGGACAGCCCGGAGGCGAGCTGCCGGTGCACCTGGCTCTCGACCGTCCGGGCGCCGATCGCGCCCCAGGACACGGTGTCGGCGATGTACTGCGGGGTGATCGGGTCGAGGAACTCGCAGCCCACCGGGAGGCCGAGGCGCAGCACGTCCAGCAGGAGCGCGCGGGCGGTCCGCAGGCCGGTGTTGACGTCGCCGGAGCCGTCCAGCCCGGGATCGTTGATCAGGCCCTTCCAACCCACCGTCGAGCGCGGCTTCTCGAAGTAGACCCGCATCACCACCAGCAGGTCGTCGGAGAGCCGGTCGGCCACCTCGCGCAGCCGGCCTGCGTACTCCAGGGCGGCGGCCGGGTCGTGCACCGAGCACGGGCCGACGACCACCAGCAGGCGGTCGTCGGCACGGTCCAGCACCCGGCCGACCGCGCGCCGACCGGCCAGCACGGCCTCGGCGAGCGTCGCGTCCAGCGGCAGGTGGTGGTGGAGCAGGGCCGGGGTGGTCAGCGGCACGACACGGTCGATCCGCTGGTCGATGACCCGATGGGCGTCCGGGGTCGTCACGGTGGGGTTCCTTCCGCCGACCGTGCCCCGGGGCCGGCGCCCGAGGTCGAGCCGGCTGCTCGTACGCAAAAGGGCAGGGAAGCGATCCCTGCCCAGCCGGCTCGAAGAGGAGTGACGTCAGATCATGGTGAAGTCACCGGCTCCTCCAGCCGGCTGCCTAAACCATCGATACGACCGCGTCACGTCCGCCAGCGTACCCGACGGGACGGACGGGCTCACCAGGTCGTCGGGAAAGCCTCGCCTCACGTTCACCTCCTTCGATTCGACCCCCGGTAGTTTCGGCGGCACCGAACGCGAATTCGTGGAGGTTCCTGATGGACCGACGTACCGTCCTGCGCGCCACCGTCGCCGGTGCCGCCGCCTTCTCCGGCAGCCTCTGGGCCGGCGCCGCGCATGCCGCCCCGGCCCAGCCCGGCGTCGGGCCGTACGGGCCGCTGGGCAGCGCCGACGCCAACGGCATCCAGCTTCCCGCCGGGTTCACCAGCCGGACGTACCTGCAGGGCGGGACGGCGGCGGGATCACCTACGAGGTGCGCGGCCCGTTCCGCTGAGCCCCGCGCCGGGTAAGTGGGTCGGCATGAGTCACGAGCAGAACGACCAGGACCGGGTCGAGTCCCGGGCCCACCTGCTGCCCGAGGAGGCGACGGTGGGCAGCGACGACCCGGAGGCCCAGGCCGGCGTCATCCTCACCGAATCGGACATCCGGGAGGACCAGAAGGTCGCCCCCGACACCGTTCTGGAGCACCGTACGTCGGATCAGACGGTGACCCCGAGCGAGCCGCCGGACTGAGCCGACGCGCCGCGGGCCAGGCGGGAACCCCGGTAGGTCCGGTCGCGCAACCGCGCGATCGGACCCACCACCCGCAGCCCCGGCGGCACGTTGCCGATCGGATCGAAGGCCAGCGCGGCGTCCTCCCGGGCGCCGCGCTGGTCGACCAGGCAGACCTGCCCGAACGGCCGCCACGGCCCGACCGCCGAGGCCACCGCCAGCACCAGCCGCGGCGCGTCCACCCGGGCCGCCGCCGCGGAGACGTCGGCGAGGCTGCGGCCCAGGTCGGGGGAGTCCGGGTCGGCCAGCGCGGCCAGGAAGAGCCGCCGCCGGCCGCCCGGAAGGACATGATCGAGCTGTACGTCCCGGTGAAGCGCCGCCGGGGCAGCGGCAGGTTCCGCAGTACCGGCGCCGCCCCGCTGGACGAGACCACCAGGTCCACCGGCGGCTCCGGGTCCCGGTGGAGCCGCACCCCCAGGCCCAGCACGTCCGGCCAGCCCGACGGGGTCGGCACCCCCTTGGACAGGCGGACCGTCGCCGGGTAGCGGCCGGGCAGGTCCAGCAGCGGAACGCCCGTCTGCGGCCCCGACGTACCCCAGATCATCGCCTCGGCGGAGAAGGTCCGGCCGGTCGGATGCAGCAGCCGGGCGTGCCGCCGGCGGGCCAGGGCGGCGGCCGCGCGTTCGGCGGCGGCGGGGGGAAGGCTGGGCATGCTCCGCGAGTACCCCGGCCCGGACCGTCGATGCGCCCCGCTCGTCACCTTTCCGCCCGCGAGATCGGATAGCGTCGTGCCATGCCCGACAGCGGTTACCCCTGGCCCATCGAGACGACCCGACTGGACAACGGCCTGCGCGTGGTGGTGAGCGAGGACCGCACCGCGCCGGCGGTCGCCGTGAACCTCTGGTACGACGTGGGGTCGCGGCACGAGCCGGACGGGCAGACCGGCTTCGCCCACCTCTTCGAGCACCTGATGTTCGAGGGCTCGGTGAACGTGGCGAAGACCGAACACATGAAGCTCGTCCAGGGTGCCGGCGGCTCGCTCAACGCCACCACCAACCCGGACCGGACGAACTATTTCGAGACCGTCCCCGCCGAGCACCTGGAGCTGGCGCTCTGGCTGGAGGCCGACCGGATGGGCGGCCTGGTGCCGGCGCTGACCCAGGAGACGCTGGACAACCAGCGCGAGGTGGTCAAGAACGAGCGGCGCCAGCGCTACGAGAACGTCCCGTACGGCGACGCCTGGTTGCGGCTGCTGCCGCTGCTCTACCCGCCCGGTCACCCGTACCACCACGCCACGATCGGCTCGATGGCCGACCTGAACGCCGCCGAGCTGGCCACCTTCCAGGCCTTCCACACCACGTACTACGCCCCGAACAACGGGGTGCTCACCGTGGTGGGGGACGCCGACACCGCCGAGGTCTTCGCGCTGGCCGACAAGTACTTCGGCGCGATCCCGGCCCGCGAGGACATCCCGGTCGCGCCGGACGGGCGTACGGTGCCGGCGACCGGGCGCCCGGCGGTGGAGACGGTCACCGCCGACGTGCCCGCGCCCCGGGTCTATGTCGCGCACCGCACCCACCCCTACGGCACCCCCGGGTACGACGTGACCACCGTGCTCGCCACCGTCCTCGGCACCGGCCGGGCAGCCGGCTCTACCAGCGCCTCGCCGACGGCGAGCGGATCGCCCAGCCGGACCTGGTCGGGGCGTACGGCGTCGACCTCGCGCACGGGCCCGCCCCGCTGATCGCCACCGCCACCGCCCGCCCCGGCGTCACCGCCGACCGGTTGGCCGCCGGACTCGCCGACGTGGTGGACGAGCTGGTCACCGTGCCGGTGACCGCGGCCGAGCTGGACCGGGCCAAGGCGCTGCTGAGCACCCAGTGGTGGCGGCACATGTCCACGGTGGACGGGCGCGCCGACGTCCTCGGCCGGTACGCCACCCAGTTCGGCGACCCGGCGAAGATCGGTGAGCGCCTGCCCGCCTGGCTCGCGGTCACCGCCGAGCAGATCGCCGAACAGGCCGCCGAGTTGCTCGGCGCCGCCGACCGGGCCACCTTGACCTACCTGCCCGAGGAGACCTCATGACGCTGATCGCCGCCCGTCCCGGCCCGGGCGCCGCCCGCCCGTACCGGTTCCCGCAGGTGGTCCGCCGTACCGTCGCCGGCGGGCAGGTCGTCGCCGCGCACCTGCCCGGGCAGAACCTCGCCGTGGCGCTGCTGCTGCTCGACGCGGGCGCCGGGCGGGAGCCGGTCGGCAAGGACGGCGTCGGCGGGGTGCTCGCCAAGGCCCTGGAGGAGGGGACCGCGCAGCGGGACGCCACCGCGTACGCCCTGGCGATCGAGGCGCTCGGCACCGAGTTGGTGACCGGGCTGGACTGGGACTCCTTCCAGGTGAGCGTGCAGGTGCCGGTGGAGCGGCTGGGTGCCGCCGTGGAACTGCTCGCCGAGGCCGTCCGGACGCCCCGGCTCGACCCGGCCGACGTGCGGCGGGTCCGGGACGACGAGGCGACCGCGCTGCGGATGGACTGGGCCAACCCGGGCCCGCGGGCGGACGCCGCGCTCCGGGCCGACCTGTTCGGCGTTGGCAACCGGTGGGGGCGGCCGATGTACGGCGACCCGGATACCGTGGCCGGGCTCGACGTGGACGACGTCACGGTCTTCCACTCCGAGTGGTTCATCCGCCCGGGGACGCTGATCGTCGCCGGTGACCTGGAACGGATCGACCTGGACGCGCTCGCCGCGGCGGCGTTCGCCGGCGCCGGCGGCGGTCCGGTGGAGAAGCGTGGCCCGATCGAGGTGACGCTGCACGACCGGCGGCGGATCATCCTGGTGGACCGGCCCGGGTCGGTGCAGTCCACGCTGCGTCTGGGTCACCCGTCCCCGCACCGGGCCCACCCCGACCATGTGCCGATGACGCTGGCCGGCACGGTGCTCGGCGGGGCGTTCACCTCCCGGCTCAACCACCTGATCCGCGAGGTGCGCGGCTACACGTACGGCATCCGGGGCGACTTCGCCTCGTCCCGCCGGTTCGGCCGGTTCGCGGTCAGCTCCGGGGTGCAGACCGCGGTGACCGCCCCGGCGCTGGTCGAGGCGGTCGGCGAGATCACCCGGACCCAGCTGACCGGGGTGACCGAGGACGAGCTGGCGGTGGCCCGGTCCTGGCGGGCCGGTCAGCTCTCGGTGGAGCTGCAGAGCCCGCGGGCGATCGCCGCCGCGCTGACCACGCTGGTGGTGCACGACCTGCCGGACGACTACCACGCCCGGCTGCGCGAGGCGCTGCTCGCCGCCGACGTCGAGCAGGTCTCCGCGGCGGCCGCGACGCACCTGCACCCGCACGCGCTGACCCTGGTCGTCGAGGGGGACTCGGCGGTGATCCGGGACGAACTCGTGGCGGCCGACCTCGGCGAGGTCGTCGACCACGCCGGCTGACCGCGCGGTGTGACGTCGGTCGCGGTGCCGCCGGCCGGGGCGTTCCGGGAGCGGCGGCGAATGCTTCGGCGCTGGGGCCCGGTGGCGCGGGATCTTCCGGGCCAACGGGCCGTCCGGCGGCGTCGTTCCGGGCCCCGGGTCGGACCGGTGCCCGTTGCCGGCCGGTGAGCAGGCCGGTCGCCGGCCCGGGCGGTGGGAAAGCCTTCCCCGCCCGGGCGGGGACGTGGGTAGCCTCGCGGGCATGAGGATCGGCATTGTGGGGGCCACCGGCCAGGTCGGTGGCGTGATGCGGCAGGTGCTGGCGGAGCGCGCGTTCCCGGCGGAGCAGGTGCGGTTGTTCGCCTCGGCGCGGTCGGCCGGGCGCACCCTGCCGTGGCGGGACGGCGAGGTCGCCGTCGAGGACGCGGCCACCGCGGACTACCGCGGGCTGGACATCGTGCTCTTCTCCGCGGGCAAGGGCACCGCGAAGGAGCTGGCCCCCCGGGTCGCCGCGACCGGCGCGGTCGTCATCGACAACTCCTCGGCCTTCCGGATGGATCCGGAGGTGCCGCTGGTGGTCGCCGAGGTCAACCCGCACGCCGCCGCGAACCGGCCGAAGGGCATCATCGCCAACCCGAACTGCACCACCATGGCCGCGATGCCGGTGCTGCGCCCGCTGCACGAGGAGGCGGAGCTGGCCGGCCTGGTCGTCTCGACGTACCAGGCGGTCTCCGGCGCCGGGCTGGCCGGCGTCGCCGAGCTGGACGAGCAGGTCCGCAAGGTCGCCGAGCACGCCAGCGGCCTGGCCTTCGACGGTGCCGCCGTGGAGTTCCCGGCGCCGCGGTCCTTCGCCCGCCCGATCGCCTTCAACGTGCTGCCGCTCGCCGGCTCGATCGTCGACGACGGCTCGTTCGAGACCGATGAGGAGCAGAAGCTGCGGAACGAGAGCCGCAAGATCCTGGAGATTCCCGGGCTGAAGGTCTCCGGCACCTGCGTCCGGGTGCCCGTCTTCACCGGCCACTCGCTCCAGATCAACGCGCGCTTCGCCCGCCCGATCACCCCGGCCCGCGCCCGCCAGCTGCTCGACGGCGCGCCCGGCGTGGCGCTGTCCGACGTGCCCACCCCGTTGCAGGCCGCCGGCCAGGACCCGACGTACGTCGGGCGGATCCGCGCCGACGAGACCGTCGAGCACGGCCTGGCTCTGTTCTGCTCGAACGACAACCTGCGCAAGGGCGCCGCGCTCAACGCCGTGCAGCTCGCTGAGCTGGTCGCCGCCGAGCGCCGCTGACCCCCGCCGCCGCTGGCCCCCGCCGCCCGCGGCTCGACCAGCCGGTGTCGGCCGCATCCGGTGGCTGCCTCGGCCGGCTGGTCGGACGCCGCCACCTGATGTTCCCGCGAGCGATATGCCTGAGCGGCATATTTATGACTGTCAGGCATATCGTTCGTCGGGCATATGCCTTCGCCGGATCGGGTTGCCGAGACGCGCCGCCCGGGACCGGAGCCGCAGGGCGGGAACCGTCGCGGTGGACGCGAATGTGCGCTGAGATGGAGTCGGCAACAAGCGACTCGACGCGGAGGACGCCATGGCGGACGACAAGACCCAGCGGGCCCTGACCGACCTGATCGCCGGCCGGTGGCTGGGCGTGCTGGCCACCATCAAGCGGGACGGCCGGCCGCAACTGTCCAACGTGGTCTACTCCTTCGACCGCGACCGGGGCCTGATCCGCGTCTCGATCACCGACGGCCGGGCCAAGACCGCCAACCTGCGCCGCGACCCCCGGGCGAGCTTCCACGTCAGCAGCGACGACGGGTGGGCGTACGCGGTGGCGGAGGCGCGGGCGGAGCTGACCCCGGTGGCCGAGCGGCCGGACGACGCGACCGTGGAGGAATTGATCGGGCTCTACCGGGCGGTGCAGGGCGAGCACCCGGACTGGGACGACTTCCGGGCCGCCATGGTCGCCGAGCGCCGCCTCGTGCTGCGGTTGCACGTGGAGCGGGTCTACGGCATGCCCCCACGCGGCTGACCGCGTGCCGACCGGCGGGCGTTACCGCTCGGCGGGGGCGGGTAGACGACCATGCCGACACCGAGAGGGGAGCACCATGACAACGGTCGGAGAGTTCATGACGACCCGGTTGGTGACGATGGACGGCAGCGACACGCTCACCGCCGCGGCGCAGGAGATGCGCGACAGTGCCATCGGCGACGTGGTGGTGACCGATGGCGGCAACGTGGTCGGCATCGTCACGGACCGTGACATCACGGTCCGCGGCGTCGCCGAGAACATGGACCCGAACACGACCCGGCTCGACCAGATCACCAGCAAGGACGTGGTCACCGTCAGCCAGTACGACGACGCGGTGGCCGCCGCCGACCTCATGCGGACGTACGCCGTCCGCCGGCTCCCGGTGATTGACGACGGCCGCCTGGTCGGGCTGATCTCGATGGGCGACCTCGCCGTCGAGCGGGAGCCCCAGTCGGTGCTCGCGGACATCAGCGCCGACGAACCGAACAACTGACCCGTCCGCCGCGGTGACGCCGGCCCCCGATCCGGGGGCGGCGTCGTTGGTGCCGAGCGGGGCCGGGTGTCCCCGCCGACCCGGTCAGGGCTTCTCGACCACCACCCGCACCTCGGACGCGCCGCGGGTGGCGCCCACCACCTCGGCTTCGGCCCGCACCTCCCGGTCGACCCGGGCGGGCAGCGCGCTGAACGGGGTGACCATGAGGTCCACTCGCCCCTTGGCCGCCTGCTTGGCCCGCCAGGTGCCGGTGACCTCGCCGTCGACCAGCAGCGCGCCCGGGTTGCCCAGCATCCGCCAGAGCTGCTGCTGGTGAGCCTTCTCCGGCACCAGCACGGCCCGGTCGCGGGCCTGGAGGTAGGGATCGCCGGGCGGCAGCAGCCGCACCAGTTCCGCCGGCTCGGCCGCCCGGAGCGCGTCGAGCCGGTCCGCCGACACCCAGGCCGGGCGACCGTCGATGCGGACTTCCGTAAACGCGTCCGCCGGCCACACCCGGCGCAGCTCGGTGGCGCTCGTGCCGAGGAAGGCGGCCACGTCGCCGATGGTGGCCGGGCCGAGCAGCCGCAGGTAGGCCAGGACCAGCGCGTCCGTGCCGGCGGCCACCTCGGGCGGCCCCGGGCGCTCGGCCAGCGGCGCGAGCCGCGCGGTCCGCCCGGACACCGCCAGGCGTACGCCGCCGGCAAGGCCGGCCTGCTGGAACAGCGCGCCGGAGACGTGCCGGGCGGCGCACGGCCGGCACTCGTAGCTCAGCTCGGCCGGGATCCGCTCGGTGACCGCCCGGCTCACCTCGCCCCGGTCCATCGGCGCGGTCACCACGGCCCGGAACGCGTCGGCGGCGGCCCGGAACGCGACCAGCCCCAGCTTCGCCCCCTCCCGGATCTGCCCGGGAATGCGACGGGTGGCGTCGGTGTCGCTGAGCGGCCAGAGCGCGGCGGCCAGCGCCGGCAGCTCCGCCCGGCGGTGCAGGTGCGGCGCGCCGCGGAACGACCAGACCAGCTCCAACCGGTCGTCGTCCAGCCCGCCGGCGGCGGGAACGCGGGCGGCCAGCGCCAGCCGGGCCGAGCCGTACGGGGTGTCCTGCGCGCCCAGGGCCAGCACGTCGAGGTCGGCGGGGCGCAGCCCGGGACGGTCGAGCTGCTGCGCCGCGACCCGGTACGCCAGCACCCGCTCCCGGTCGATTTCCGGTTGGCCCGCCACTCGCCCTCCCTGTCCCCTCCCGTCGCAGGTTACCGCCGTTCGCCGACACCGGGGCGTGCGCGACTCACCCGAACCGGGCGAGATTGACGTCGTACCCGACGGGGACCCCTCCTCGGACGTCGAACGCCGCGGACCGCGGGAGGAGTGGACCGGATGCTGGACGCGACCACGAGGTTCTTCGAGGACCTGGACCGGCGGGGGTTCGAACCCCTGTTGCAGAAGACCTCCGGAACCCTGCGCTTCGACCTGCACGAAGGGGCGCAGACCACCCACTGGCTGCTCCGGATCGAGCGGGGAAACCTGCACGTGAGCCAGGAGGACCGGGAAGCCGACACGGTCGTGGGTACCGCGCCGCGGCTCTTCGGCGAACTGGTCACCGGCAGTGAGAACGCCATCGCCGCGCTGCTCCGGGGCGACATGACCGTCTCGGGTGACCTGCGCCTGGTGCTCCAGGTCGAACGGATCTTTCCCGGTCCGCCGGATGCTCGCGGGCCCCGCCACGCATTCCAGAGGGAGGCCCGCTGATGCCGGGCACCAACACCGTCCGGATCCTGGACGGCAACACCTTCGTGGTCTCCGAGGACACCGGCGACATCGAGGCCACCCCGAGCGAGCCGACCGGCCTGTTCTCCCTCGACACCCGCTTCCTGTCCAAGTGGGTGCTGACCGTCAACGGTGAGCGGCTCAACGCGCTCTCCTACGACGACCTCCAGTACTACGAGGCGCGGTTCTTCCTGGTGCCGGGGATGGCGACGCACTACATCGACGCGAAGCTGTCGATCATCCGGGAGCGGGCGGTGGGCGGCAGCTTCCGGGAGACCCTGACCTTCCTCAACCACGACGAGAAGCCGGTCGACGTGGAGATCCGGATGGACGCCGGCTCCGACTTCGCCGACCTGTTCCAGGTCAAGGACGAGATCCTCAACAAGAAGGGCGAAATCTACCGCGAGATCGAGCCGGACCGGCTGCGGATCGGCTACCGACGCGGGAACTTCAGGCGGGAGACCGTCATCAGCTCCTCCGTGCCGGCCCGCTACGACCAGAACGGCTTCGCGTTCAGCGTCCACCTGGAACCGAACGAGCAGTGGAACACCGCGATCGACGTGCAGACGTCCGCGGTCGGCCCGGGCGGTCGGGACCTGCGGATGGGACTGCGGGCGCACGGCACCGAGCGGCTGGCCCTCCAGCAGGACCTGGAGGAGTGGGTCGCCCGGGCGCCCAAGGTGAACAGCGAGCACGGCCGGGTGTCCCACACATACCGGCGCAGCCTGATCGACCTGGCCGCGCTGCGCTTCTCGCCGCTGTCGCTGGGCGGGCAGACGCTACCGGCGGCCGGCCTGCCCTGGTTCATGACCATGTTCGGCCGGGACAGCATCCTGACCTGCCTGCAGGTGCTGCCGTTCGCCCCGGCCCTGTCGAAGACGACGCTGCGGATCCTGGGCGCCCTGCAGGGCACCCGCTTCGACGACTTCCGGGACGAGGACCCGGGCCGGATCCTGCACGAGATGCGGTACGGCGAGACGGCCGCCTTCGAGGAGCAGCCGCACTCGCCGTACTACGGCTCGGTGGACGCCACCCCGCTGTTCGTGGTGCTGCTCGACGAGTACGAGAAGTGGACCGGCGACGTCGCGCTGGTCAAGGAGCTGGAACGGGAGTGCCGGGCCGCGCTGAAGTGGGTCGACGACTACGCCGACCTGGTCGGCAACGGCTACATCTGGTACGAGCGCCGCAACACCGACACCGGCCTGGAGAACCAGTGCTGGAAGGACTCCTGGGACTCGATCTCGTACTCCGACGGGACGCTGCCGCCGTTCCCGCGGGCCACCTGCGAGGTACAGGGATACGCGTACGACGCGAAGATGCGGGCCGCCCGGCTGGCTCGGGAGTTCTGGGGCGACCCGGCGTACGCCGACCAGCTGGAACGTGAGGCGGCCGAGCTGAAGCAGCGGTTCAACCGGGACTGGTGGGTGGAGGACGGCGAGTACTTCGCCCTCGGCCTGGACCCGACCGGTCGGCAGATGGACGTGCTCAGCTCGAACATCGGTCACCTGCTCTGGAGCGGCATCGTCGACCACGACCGGGCGGCGAAGATCGCCGGGCACCTGGTCGGCCCGCGGCTCTTCTCCGGGTGGGGGGTGCGGACCCTGGCCGAGGGCGAGGTCCGCTACAACCCGATCGGCTACCACAACGGCACGATCTGGCCGTTCGACAACTCGTTCATCGCCTGGGGGCTGCGCCGGTACGGCTTCGCCGAGGAAGCGGCCACCATCGCCAGCGGCATCCTGGACGCGGCCACCTACTTCGACGGGCGGCTGCCCGAGGCGTTCGGCGGCTACCCGCGGGACCTGACCAAGTTCCCGGTGGAGTACCCGACGGCGTGCAGCCCGCAGGCCTGGTCGACGGGTACGCCGCTGCTGCTGCTCCGCACGATGCTCGGGCTGGAGCCGCACGAGGGGCACCTCGCGGTCGACCCGCGACTGCCGATCGGCATGGGCCGGATCGAGGTGCTGGACATCCCGGGCCGGTGGGGCCGGGTGGACGCCTTCGCCCGGGGCCGGATGGACATGCACGAACTGGCCGCCTCGTAGCCGCCCGGTGACAGCGCCACCGGCCCCTGGCCGGCGGCGCCACCCGTCAGTGCCCCGGCGGCGTCTGGTCGCCGTGCGCCTCCGCCCGGGGGAGCAGGCAGAACTCGTTGCCCTCCGGGTCGGCCAGCACCGTCCACCGCGGCAACTCGCGGACCACCGTGGCCCCGGCCTCCAGCACCGCCGCCCGCTCCTCGGCGTCGCCGACCAGGTCGAGGTGGATCCGGCCGGGGACGGGCAGGTCGTCCGCCGGGCTGATCCAGACGTCGGGCCGGTGCCCCGACGGGTCGCGCAGCAGCACCGCCTCGGTCGGCCCGAGCGAGCGGTCGGCGAGCCGGACCCGATCCACCTCGGCCACCGGCAGCCCGGTGACCGCGCTCCAGAACGGCGCGAGCAGGTACGGGTCGCGGCAGTGGATGACGATGGCGGCGAGGTCGGGCATGCCCTGACGGTAGCCGCGTCACCCGGTCGGCAGGACGCTGTCCAGGAACGTGGCGGTGACCGCCCGGATGTCCGGACGGTCCAGGTCGAGGGCGTGCCCGCCGTGGGTGATCCAGGCGTGCACCGGGTGCCCCGCGGCGAGCAGCCGGCCGGTGAGTCCCACCGTCTGGCCGACCGGCACGGACCGGTCGTCGCGCCCGTGTACGAGCAGCACCGGCACGCCGGAACCGAGGTGGGTGGCGACGGTCGCGTCGACGGTGGCCGGGTCGCCGGCGGCCGGCGGGTGACCGAGCAGGCCGGCCCACGGATCGTCGTGGGCGCGCAGCCGCCGCCATTCCGCGTCGAGCGGGTCGCCGCCGGACAGTACGCCAGCCCGGCCGCCACGTCGCCGCGCCGGTCGACCCCGCGCAGGGCCAGGTGCAGGGCGAGGGTGGCCCCCGCCGAGTCGCCACCGACCAGCAGCGGCAGCCCGTCGGCCGAGGCCCGGGTCGACCGGGCGGCCGCCCGTACGTCGTCGAGTTGGGCCGGCCAGTGCGCCTCGGCCACGAAGCGGTAGGTCGCCGCGACCACCCGCAGCCCGAGCGGGGCCAGCGCGCCGCCGTCCTCGTGGTACCGGCCTCGCCAGCCGCCGCCGTGGATCCAGAGCAGCACCGCGCGTTCGGTCATCCCGCCATGGTGTCCGGCTTCGCCGCCGCCCGCAGCGGTCTCTGCCGACGGCAGAAGGGCGGGCCGGTCCGGGTGTCCGTTCGGCACGCTCCGCCCCTACGGTTCCGTAACCTACGCGGGGTAAAGTTGCCGGATGTCGGAACTCGTGTACCCGCCCGTGATCGCCGCCGCCAAGACGATGTTCCGGGTCCTCGACCTGCGCCTGACCGTGCAGGGCAGCCACCACGTGCCGCCCACGGGTGGCGCGGTCCTGGCCAGCAACCACGTCAGTTACCTGGACTTCATCTTCTGCGGCTACGGCGCGCACGAGTCCCGCCGGCTGGTCCGGTTCATGGCCAAGCACGACGTCTTCACGCACAAGGTCTCCGGTCCGCTGATGCGCGGCATGAAGCACATCCCGGTGAACCGGGCGGCCGGCGCCGGGTCGTACAACACGGCGGTGGACGCGCTGCGGCGCGGGGAGGTGGTCGGCGTCTTCCCGGAGGCCACGATCAGCCGGTCGTTCCTGGTCAAGGAGCTCAAGAACGGCGCCGCCCGGATGTCGCAGGAGGCCGGCGTGCCGCTGCTCCCGGTCGCGCTCTGGGGCACCCAGCGGCTCTGGACCAAGGGCCGGCCGCGCACCCTGACCCGGCGGCACACCCCGATCACCATCCTGATCGGCGAGCCGATGGACCCGGCCGGGTACCCGGACGCCGGCACCATGACGGCGGAGCTGAAGAGCCGGCTGAGCGCGCTCGTGGACCGGGCTCAGCGGGAGTACCCGGACGCCCCGGCCGCGCCGACGACACCTGGTGGCAGCCGGTGCACCTGGGCGGCAGCGCGCCGACCCTCGAGGAGGCCGCTGAGCTGGACCGCCGGGGCCGGCGCACCACCATGTCCTGATCTCCTTCAGGCGGTCCAGGTGCGGGTCGCTCGCCGCGTTCATTTGTATCAGATGCGGATGCCAGACTGTCCGATGTGCAGCTCCGGTACAACTATCGCGTCTACCCGTCGCCCGCACAGCAGGCAGCGCTGGGGCGGGCGTTCGGGTGCGCGCGGGTGGTGTTCAACGACGGGCTGCGCGCACGTCAGCAGGCCCGCCAGGCGGGCGAGGCGTACCTGTCGGACGGCGACCTGTCGAAGCGGGTCATCACCGAGGCGAAGCGGACGCCGGAGCGGGTGTGGCTGGGTGAGGTGTCGGCGGTGGTGCTCC
>NZ_JAEVHJ010000170.1:0-13815 GCF_016802855.1 Micromonospora sp. ATA51
AGGTCGTCCCGGTCGCGGCGCCGGTCGACCAGGAGCCGGCCGACCGCCAGGTGCCGCTCCGGCCGCCGGCCGACCCCACCGCCTCCCCTGCCGCCGACGCCCCGGCCACCGACCCCGCCGGCACGGTCGGCCGGACCGCGCAGGGCCCGGCCGGCGACGACGACGATGAGCGGGAGCGTGGCGCGGTGGTCCGGTCGGAGTCGGCGTGACCGGGCCGGAAGGCACCGACGGGCTGGCCGAGGCGGCCCAACCCGGCGCCGGCGAGGTGACCGCCACGGTGATCGTCGACGCCCCGGCCGAGCGGGTCTTCGCGGCGCTGACCGCCTGGGAACGGCAGTCCGACTGGATCCCCTTCACCACCGTCCGGGTGGTCGAGGGGGACGGTGGCGAGGGCACCCTGGTCGAGGCGGTCACCGCGCTCGGTCCGGCGGTGCTCCGCGACGAGATGCGGGTGGTCCGGGTCGACGCGCCGTACGAGGTCGGGGTGGTGCACTGCGGGCGGCTGCTGCGCGGGCCGGGCGTGCTGCGCTGCACCCCGGTGGAGCGGGACCGGACCCAGGTGGTCTGGCACGAGTGGTTCCACCTGCCCGGCGGGACCGCCGGCCGGGTCGCCTGGCCGGTGCTCTGGCCTGGCTCGAAGTTCGGCCTGACCCAGGCGCTGAAGAAGTTCGCCCGGCTGGTGGAGCAGGGCCGACTGCCCTGACCGGCGCCCGTTGTCGGTGGGCTGGCCTACCGTGTACGTCGTGACTGACCTGGTGACCGGCCCGGACGGGCTGCCCCGCTGCGCCTGGGGCGCGAGCACCCCCGACTACGCCGTCTACCACGACACCGAGTGGGGCCGGCCGCTGCGCGGCGACGACGCGCTCTACGAGCGGCTGACCCTGGAGGCGTTCCAGTCGGGCCTGTCCTGGCTGACCATCCTGCGGAAGCGACCGGCGTTCCGGCTCGCCTTCGACGAGTTCCGCATCGACAAGGTCGCCGGCTACGGCGAGGCGGACGTCGCCCGCCTGCTCGCCGACGTCGGCATCGTGCGCAACCGCGCCAAGGTCGAGGCGGCGATCGCCAACGCCCGGGCCGCGCTGGACCTGCCCGACGGGCTCTCCGCGCTGCTCTGGTCGTACGCGCCGGCGCCCCGGGCCGCCCGACCCCGGTCCTTCGCCTCGGTGCCGGCCCTCACCCCCGAGTCCACCGCGCTGGCCAAGGCGCTCAAGAAGCGCGGCTTCCGCTTCGTGGGCCCGACCACCGCGTACGCGCTGATGCAGGCCACCGGGATGGTCGACGACCACCTCGCCGGCTGTCACGTGACCGTCGCGGAAGCCGGGGCCACCGGCCGGGCGTGACGGCGACGGCGTCCGGCCGACGTGACGACGCCGGCCCCGGCCCGGCGTGATGGGATTGGACCATGACCGACACCGAGGTCCGCGCGAGCGGAACGATCGACGGCGGCGGGCCCGGCGCCTGGGCGGTGCTGCTGCCCGCCGAGCGGTACGAGGCCGAGCGGCTCGTGCACCACGACACCCTGGAGCTGACCGGGCTGGACGGGTCCGCCCGGCCCCGGCCCGGTGACCCGGTCGCGGTGCTGGTCGACGCGCCGCCCCGGCTGGTGGCGCTCGGTCGGGTCGCCGCGGCCACCGCCGAGACCCGGGAGGATCCCGACGACCCGCAGTCCGAGGCCGGTCCGGGCGCGCTCGTGGTGACGTACACCCGGCGGGTCTTCGACGAGCCGGTGCCGGCGGACGGCCTGGCCCTCGACGGGCCGGTGACCGGGCTGGACGTGGCCACCTGGCGGGAGTTGGCCGACCGGCTCGGCCCGCCGCCGGCGCGTCGCTCCTGGCTGGTCAGCCTGGACGTGCCGATCGAGGCGGCCTCGCCCGCCGAGGCGGTCCAGCTGTTCTGGGCGTACGTGCAGGAGCTGGGGCCGCGCGAGCTGCCGGCGTTCGTCTCGCCCTCCGGCGACGAGTTGGCCATGCAGGCGTTCGTGCTCGGGCAGGAGGCCAACCAGGATCCCGAAGAGGACGACTGACCGGCCGGCGCCCGGTTACGGTGCCGGGGAGGGCCGGCGCCGGCCGGTCCCCGGAGGGGGTGCGATGCGGTTCCAGGACAGGGTCGCGCTCGTCACCGGCGGGGCGTCCGGGCTCGGCGAGGCGGCCGCGCGACGGTTCGCCGCCGAGGGCGCGAAGGTGGTGGTCGCCGACATCGACGCCGAGGGCGCCGAGCGGGTCGCGGCCGGGCTTCCCGACGGGTACGCGGTGACCATGGACACCGGGGAAGCTGCCTCGGTGGAGCAGGGCATCGCCGACGCCGCGCAGCGGTACGGCCGGATCGACGTCATCTTCAACAACGCCGGCATCGACGGGCAGCAGCAGCCGTTGCACGAGATGGACGTGGCGAACTGGGAGCGGGTGCGCCGGGTCAACGGCGACGGTGTCTTCTTCGTCCTCCGGTACGGCATCGAGGCGATGCTGCGCGGCGGCGGTGGGGCGATCGTGAACACCTCCTCCACCACGGCGCTGGCCGCTCAGGAGAACATCTCCCCGTACACCTTCACCAAGGCCGGGATCGTCGGCCTGACCCGGTCGGCGGCGATCGAGTACGCGGCCCGCGGCATCCGGGTCAACGCGGTGGCTCCCACGGTGCTGCTGACCCCGCTGGTGGAGCACTTCATCGACAGCGCGCCGGACCCGGGGCAGATGCGCCGGCAGATGGAGTCGTTCAACCCGAAGCCGGGCATCCCCACCCCGGACGACGTGGCCGGGGTGGTCGCCTTCCTCGCCTCGGACGAGGCCGCCTGGATCACCGGCCACACCGTCCCGGTCGACGGCGGTTACGTGGCCCGCTGACCGCCACCGGTACGCGGGCGGCGCCGCGCGGGTCAGTGTCCCTCGAAGACCGGTTTCTGCTTGTTCACGAAGGCCATGGTGGCGGCCTTGTGGTCGCTGGTGGCGCCGCAGATCGACTGGGCCTGCGCCTCGGCGGCGAGGGCGTCGGCGAGGGTGCCGGCATCGGCGATGGAGAGCTGCCGCTTGATCGCCCCGTACGCCACGGTCGGGCCGGCGGCGAGCCGGGCGGCCAGCTCCTGCGCGGTGGGCAGCACCTGCTCGTCGTCGTCCACCAGCTTGTTCAGCAGGCCCAGCCGGCAGGCCTCCTCGGCGCCCACCGGCTCGGCGAGCATCAGCAGTTCGACGGCCTTGGCGTGGCCGACCAGCCGGGGCAGGGTCCAGGAGGCGCCGGTGTCGGCGGCGAGTCCCACCCCGGCGAAGGCCATCAGGAACCGGGTCTTCGGGCCGCCGATCCGGAAGTCGGCGAGGAAGGCCAGCGAGGCGCCGGCCCCGGCCGCCATGCCACGGACCGCGGCGACCACCGGCTTGGGCAGGTTGGCCAGCCGGGCGGCGATCGGGTTGTAGTGGGCCCGCACGGTGGCCAGCGGGTCGGCGTCGGCCGCCTCCAGGGTCTGCACGTGCTCGCGGAGGTCCTGCCCGGCGCTGAACGACCCGCCCGCTCCGGCCAGCACGACCGCCCGGCAGGAGCGGTCGCTCTCCAGCTCGGCGAGGGTGTCCCGGAGCGCCTCCTTGAGCGCCACGTCGAGCGAGTTCATCGCGGTCGGGCGGTTCAGCGTCAGGGTCACGACGGCGTCGGTGCGATCGACGAGCAGCGGCTCGGTCACGTTCTCAACGACCCTTCTGTCGGGCGAGGCGGTTGTTGGCGTCGAGGCACTGCTCGACGTACCGGTCGGCGGCCGGCCGGAGCCGGGCCGCGTGTCGGTCGAAGAAGCTGGCCGCGCTGGTGCCCGGCCAGCGCTCGGGGAGCAGCGCCGGGGGGAGCTGCGGGTCCCGGAAGAGGAAGGTACGCCACGCGTGCACGAGCCGGAATCGGGCGGCGTACGCCTCCTCGTCGCTGCTGCGTACGGTCACGCCCGTCAGCAGCGGCTTCTGCTCGGCGACGAACCGTTCGTACGCCCGGCCGATCTCGGTGAGGTCCCAGGCGCGGCGGACCACGCCCATCGCCCCGGGGGTGCCGGCGGCGTGCGCGGCGGTGAACCGCTCGTAGCGCACGCCGGCCTCGGCGAGGAGGACGTCCACGTCCTCGCCGGGGCGGGTGGCCACCCAGGTGCAGTCGTCGAGCGTGCCGTAGCCGAGGAAGGTCAGGTTGGCGGCGAGCCGCTGGCGGTCCCGTCGGGAGGCGGGGGCCTCCAGGACCAGCAGATCGAACCGTCCGTCCCAGCTGACCCGTCCGGTCCGGTAGATCCGGGCGGCCGCTTCGTCGAGCCGGCGGGCTGCCTTCGGCGTGATCGAATATCCCGGCCCGGAGGCCAGCCGGAGCGGGTCGAGCCAGCCCTGGCGGACCATCCGGGAGACCGCGGTGCGCACGGCCGGTGGTGCGATCCCGAGCGGCGCCAGCAGCTTGACCAGGGCGGCGACGGGTGCGCGGCCACCCCTCGCCCGGAGGTGGTCGCCGTACAGGTCGAAGAGTGCCGACCGTGCCTGCATGACCGCACATTGTGACAGGCCTATCCAAGATAAGCTAGATGCTGTTACATCAATGCTGCTTCGGTTTGGGTCCGGCGGTGTTCATCAGGGAAAATCGTTGTCGACACCCCGCGAAGGCTGCGGCGGTGATGGCGAAATGGCTGTGGGGCAACCCACCGACCCTGGTGTAGGTCTGAGGGGAGACAACATGGCGGCGATGAAGCCGCGGACGGGCGACGGTCCGCTGGAAGTCACCAAGGAGGGCCGGGGCATCGTGATGCGGGTCCCGCTGGAGGGTGGTGGCCGGCTCGTCGTCGAGATGACTCCCGACGAGGCCAACGCGCTCGGTGACGCGCTGAAGGCAGCCGCCGGCTGATCGAGGAGCGGTCCGCACGGCGTGCGCCGTGGGGACGGTTCGTCTTGCCCTGAGCCACCGGCCCAGCCGGTGCTCAGGGCCTTCACAAGCCGGGAAGCGGCGGTCTGTCCCGCTTCGCGAACTTTCTGGAGGTACGGTCCAGCGTGCTGGCCATTCGTCTGGTGAACGGGCCCGAGCGGCTCGACACCCTCGTCCTGCCCATTCGTCCCGTCGGGCCGGCCGAGGGACCGGACGTCCCGGCCGCGCTGGTCCCGACCGCGCCGCCGGCTCCCGGCGACGTACTCGCCGAGGCCGACGCCCTGCTGCCCGCCACGCGGCTGGCCGGGCGCGCCGGCGAACTGCACGAACACCTGCGACCCCGCGGGACACCGCAGCGGCTGGTGCTGCTCGGTGTCGGCGAGGGCGACGAGCGGGGCTGGCGGATCGCCGGAGCTGCGCTCGCCCGGGCCGTCAAGGATGAGACACACGTCACAGTGATGCTGCCGGCCGACGCCGCGGCGCTGCGCGGCCTCGCCGAGGGGCTGCTGCTGGGGTCGTACCGGTTCCGGATGACCGAGGCCGGCGGGGCGCCCGCGCTGGCGGAGGTGGACGTCGTGGTGGGCGACCCGGACGCGCTCGCCCCGACCCTGGCGGCGGCCCGGACCACCGCCGAGATGACCCGGCTGGCCCGGGACCTGACCAACACCCCCTCCTCGCTGAAGAACCCGCAGTGGTTCGTCGAGCAGGTCGAGGCGGCCGTGGCCGGTCAGGCCGACCTGACCCTGCGGGTACGTCAGCCGGAGGAGCTGGCGGCCGAGGGGTTCGGCGGGATCCTCGCCGTCGGCCGGGGCTCGGCCAGCGGCCCCCGCCTGATCGAGCTGGACTGGCGCCCGGCGGACGCGGCCACCCATGTCGTACTGGTCGGCAAGGGGATCACCTTCGACAGCGGCGGCATCTCGATCAAGCCGGTGCCGGCGATGAAGCTGATGCGCAAGGACATGGCCGGTGCCGCCGCCGTGCTCGCCGCGACCCTGGGCGCCGCCGCGCTCCGGCTGCCGGTGCGGATCACCACGCTGGCGCCGCTGGCCGAGAACATGGTCAGCGGGTCCGCGTTCCGGCCCGGCGACGTCATCCGCCACTACGGCGGCCTGACCAGCGAGACCACCAACTCCGACGCCGAGGGGCGGCTGGTGCTCGCCGACGCGCTGGCGTACGCGGTGCAGGAGCTCGAACCCGACCTGCTGGTCGACCTGGCCACCCTGACCGGCGCGAACGCGGTGGCCCTCGGCAAGCGGCACGGCGCCCTCTACAGCGAGAACGACCAGCTCGCCGGGGACCTGCTGGCCGCGATCGACGCCGCCGGTGAGGCCGCCTGGCGAATGCCGCTGCCGGCCGACTACGTGGAGTACCTGGGCAGCGACCTGGCCGACCTGCACAGCTCCCCGGCCCAGGGCGCCGGCTCGGTGACCGCCGCGCTCTTCCTCCGCGAGTTCACCGGCGACCTGCGGGACCGCTGGGTGCACGTCGACATGTCCGCCCCCTCCTGGGCGGAGGACGACGACGCCGAACTGACCCGGGGCGCCACCGGCTGGGGCGTACGCGGGCTGCTGCGCTGGCTGGCCACGCTGGGCTGACGGCGCGTTCCGACCCCGCGCCCGGCGGCCGCCGCGCGCGGGGTCGGCTCAGCACTTCACGGCGGCGAGCAGGCCGTGCCCGACCGGGAGCAGCGCGGGGATCCAGTGCTCCGACTCCCGGATCGCCTTGATCGTCTCCCGGACGGTGACCGTCTCGACGTCGCGGGCGGCCGGGTCGCCGATCCGCCCGCCGGCCAGGGTGCCGTTGAGGGCGAGCACCCCGCCGGGCCGCAGCAGCCGCAGCGCGGCGTCCACGCAGGCGGTGAAGCCGGTCGCCTCGGCGTCGACGAAGACCAGGTCGTAGACGCCGTCCGCGAGCCGCGGCAGCACGTCGAGGGCCCGGCCGGTGATGATCCGGGTACGCCCGGACGCGAACCCCGCCTCGACGAAGATCCGGCGGGCGATCCGCTGGTGCTCCACCTCCACGTCGATGGTCGTGAGCACCCCGTCGGGCCGCATGCCACGCAGCAGCCAGACGCCGCTGACCCCGGTGCCGGTGCCGATCTCCACCACCGCCCGGGCGTTGCCGGCGGCGGCGAGCAGTCGCAGCGCGGCGCCGGCGCCCGGCGTCACCGCGTCGACGCCCACCTCGCGGGCGAGGCTGCGGGCGGTCCGCAGCACCAGATCCTCGGTGACGTAGGACTCGGCGAACTGCAGGGCCTGGGCCGTCGAGTTGCCGGAACTGGCGACCGTGGCGATGGGACACCTCCGGGCGGCGGGAGTGGTGCGGGGGGCGGGTTGGCGGTATGAGCCTAGAGGCGGGACCCGACGGGCGCAGCCGCGAGTCCGTCGCTTGACGATCACGGGCGGCAACCGCTGACTCCACCCGGGGCATCCGTGCAATCCTGGACGGTATCCCGGGTGGCGTTGCCGGACGGCTCCGCCGGATCGCGGCGCGGGATGCGGGACGGACTGGGAGGCACCGACGTGACCGACGGCTGGGACTGGCGCCAGCCCGGCGGAACTCCGGCACCGGCGGGACGGCCGGCGTCCGGTTCCCCGCCCGGGCCGTACGGGGGCGACCAGGCGTCGCCCTGGTGGTCCGACGCGCTCGCCGACCCGTGGCGCGACCCGTACGCCCCCGCCGCGGTGGTGGTGCCGGCCCTCCCCACCGACGGCGGCGAGCCGGAGCCGGTCACCGACCCGGACGCCCCCGGCCGCCCGAAGCTGCGGCAGGTCGTGCTGATCTCGCTGCTCACCGCCCTGCTGGCCGGCTCGCTCGGCAGCGCCCTGACCTACGCCTTCCTGCACGGCGGGGCTGGCGCCAGCGTGCTCGGCGGCGGTCCCGCCGAGGCCCCGGCCCTGGCCCAGCGCAAGCCGGAGTCACTGGCCGGCGTCGCCGAGAGGGTCCTGCCCAGCGTGGTCACCGTCCGGGTGGCCAGCCTCGGCGGGATCAGCGAAGGTTCCGGCTTCATCGTCAGCGCCGACGGGCACGTGATCACCAACGACCACGTGGTGGCGGGCGGCTCCGGCAAGGCCACGGTGGTCTTCGACGACGGCAGTTCCACCCCGGCGACCGTGGTCGGGCAGGACCCGGAGTCGGACATCGCGGTGATCAAGGTGTCCCGTACCGGGCTCAAGCCGGTGGAGTTCGGCGACTCCGACGCGCTGGCCGTCGGCGACCCGGTGCTCGCCATCGGCTCGCCGCTCTCGCTGGCCAACACGGTCACCGCCGGGATCGTCAGCGCCCTGGACCGGACGATGCAGGCCGGCGAGCCGGGTGGCCCGGTGCGCTACTACGCGGCGATCCAGACCGACGCGGCGGTCAACCACGGCAACTCCGGTGGCCCGCTGGTCGACGGTGCCGGACGGGTGGTCGGGGTGAACTCGACGATCAAGTCGCTGGTCGCCGACGGGCAGGAGGCCGGCAACATCGGCCTCGCCTTCGCCATCCCGATCAACCAGGCGAAACGGGTCACCCAGGACATCATCGGCACCGGCAAGGCCCGGCGAACGGTGATCGGCGCCCAGGTCGGCGGCACGGGCGCGGCGGCCGGCACCGGCGTACGCCTCAACGCGGTGGAGCCGTCCGGCCCGGCCGCGGCGGCCGGGCTGAAGGCCGGCGACGTGATCCTGCGGCTGAACGGCCGGCCGATGACCGAGCCGGCGGATCTGGTCGCGCTGGTCCGCAAGTACGCGCCCGGCTCGGTGGTGACGGTCGAGTACCGGCGGGGATCCGCCCGCCAGAACGCCTCGGTGACGCTCGCCGCAGATGCGAAGTGAGCAGCGGTCACCCCCTCCCGGAGCGGCCCCCGACGTGCGTAGTCTTGCCGTGACACGGACGAGGAGGCCGGAGTGCTCGACAACCTGAACTGGTGGGAGATCGGCGCGCTGCTGCTCCTGGCGCTGCTGATCTTCGGGGACCGGCTGCCCACCGTGATCAACGACGGCCTCCGGATGGTCCGCAACCTGCGCAACATGGCCCGCAACGCCACCGGCGACCTGAGCCGCGAGCTGGGCACCGACATCCAGCTGGAGGATCTGCACCCGAAGGCGTTCATCCGGAAGCACCTGCTCACCGAGGAGGACGAGCAGGCCATCCGGAAGCCCCTGCAGAGCGTGTACGACAACCTGCGCTCGGACGTGACCGGCGTGCACAACGAGCTGAAGGACGTCGCGAACGCGGCGGACCCGCGGGGCAACGGCAAACGCCCGGCCACGGCCACCGGCGGCACCGCGCCCGCCCCGGCCCCCCGCCCCAGCTACGACGACGCCACCTGACCGTCGGGCCGTTCCTTCTCTCCCTGCTTCCCCCCGCTCCGGACACGACGAAGGGGCACCCCGTCACGGGGTGCCCCTTCGTCAGTCGGTCAGCGGCCGGCGGGCTTGAGGCCCAGCGGCTTGCCGACGAGAGACTCACGCCGGACCGCCAGGCGGTCGGCGACCTGGTTGAGCGCCTTGGCGGCCGGGGCGTCCGGCTCGGCCAGCACGATCGGGATGCCGGCGTCGCCGCCCTCGCGCACCCGGGTGTCGAGCGGGATCTGACCCAGCAGCGGCACCTGCGCGCCGATGGTCCGGCTCAGCGACTCGGAGACCGCCTCGCCGCCGCCGGCGCCGAAGACCTCCACCCGGGAGCCGTCCGGCAGCTCCATCCAGGACATGTTCTCGATGACCCCGACCACCCGCTGGTGGGTCTGCAGCGCGATCGCGCCGGCCCGCTCGGCGACCTCGGCGGCCGCGGCCTGCGGGGTGGTGACCACCAGGATCTCCGCGTTGGGGAGCAGCTGGGCCACCGAGATGGCGATGTCGCCGGTGCCCGGGGGCAGGTCCAGCAGCAGGACGTCCAGGTCGCCCCAGTACACGTCGGCGAGGAACTGCTGCAACGCCCGGTGCAGCATCGGGCCACGCCAGACCACGGCCGCGTTGCCCGGGGTGAACATGCCGATCGAGATGACCTTCACGCCGTGCGCCTGCGGCGGCATGATCATGTCCTCGACCCGGGTCGGGCTGCCCTCGGCGCCGAGCATCCGGGGCACCGAGTGGCCGTAGATGTCGGCGTCGACCACGCCGACGGCGAGGCCGCGGGCGGCCAGCGCGGCGGCCAGGTTGACCGTGACGCTGGACTTGCCGACGCCACCCTTGCCGCTGGCCACGGCGTACACCCGGGTGCGCGAGCCGGGCTGGGCGAACGGGATGACCGGCTCCTGGGTGGCACCGCCGCCGCGCAGCTTTGACTGGAGCTCCTGGCGCTGCTCGGGGCTCATCACGCCGAACTCGATCTCGACACCCGTCACGCCTGCCACCGCGGCCACCGCGGCGGTGATGTCGGTGCGCAGCTTGTCCTTCAGCGGGCAGCCGGCCACGGTGAGCAGCAACTCGACCCGGACGACGCCGTCGTCACCCACCACCGCGGAGCGGACCATGCCCAGCTCGGTGATCGGCCGACGGATCTCCGGGTCGTTGACGGTGGCCAGGGCGGCCTGGATCGCGTCGGAGACGGTGCTGACGGGTGCTGACATGCGGGCAATGTTACGTCGGTGGTCATCGGCGGCCGCCGCTGGCGGGGGCCGGTGTGAGCGAATCGATCGCACCCGTCGGCGGGCGGTTGGACCGGGCTCAGCCCTCCGGGCGGCCGTCCCGGGCGGCGAAGTCGCCGTCCAGGTCGTCGCGGGGCTCGTCGAGCGGCTCGCCCCCGCTGCCGCGGGAGGCGCGCTCCTGCTGCCGGCGTTCCAGCCTGTGCCGGCGCTGTGCCGCCTCGTCCAGCTCCTCGGCGAGCCGGGCCAGCTCGGAGCGGAGGAAGTCCCGGGTGGCCACCTCACCCATCGCGATCCGCAGCGCGGCGATCTCCCGGGCCAGGTACTCGGTGTCCGCCTTCTGCGCGGTGGCCCGCCGCCGGTCCTCCTCCAGCGCCACCCGGTCCCGGTCCGCCTGCCGGTTCTGCGCGAGCAGGATCAGCGGCGCCGCGTACGAGGCCTGCAACGACAGCACCAGGGTCAGGAACGTGAAGGTGTACGGGTCGAAGCGCAGGTCGGGCGGGGCGAGGGTGTTCCAGGCGAACCAGGCCGCGATCACCACCGTCATGTAGACGATGAAGTTCGCGGTGCCCATGCCCCGGGCGATGCCCTCGGACCACCGGCCGAACGCCTCCGGGTCGAACCGGGGCAGCTTGACGCCCCGGGGCTCGCGCGGCTGGTCCAGCCGCTCGGCCCGCCGCTGGTCACTCATTGGCGCCGTCCGGCCCGGTGTGGGCGGCGGGCGGGGCCGGTACGGCGTCCCGGTCCCGCCAGTCGCGGGGCAGTGAGTGGTCCAGCACGTCGTCCACGGTCACCGCGCCGACCAGCCGCATGCTGCGGTCGACCACCGGCATGGCGACCAGGTCGTAGGTGGCCATCCGGCGGGTGATCTCGGGCAGCGGCGTGGTCGGCCGGAGCGGGTCGATGTCGTTGACCACCACCCCGCCGAGCAGGTCCGCCGGGGGCTCGCGGAGCAGCCGCTGGAAGTGGACCATGCCCAGGTAGCGGCCGGTGGGGGTGGTCAGCGGCGCCCGCGTCACGAAGACCTGCGCGGCCACGGCGGGGGAGAGCTGTTCCTCCCGGATCCGGGCGAGCGCCTCCGCGACGGTGGCGTCCGGCGGCAGGATCACCGGCTCCGACGTCATCACGCTGCCGGCCGTGCCCGAGGCGTACCGCAGTAGCTGACGGACCGGGTCGGCCTCGTCCGGCTCCATCAGGTCGAGCAGCACGTCCTGCTCCGGCGGGGGCAGCTCGTTGAGCAGGTCGGCGGCGTCGTCCGGGTCCATCTCCTCCAGCACGTCCGCGGCGCGTTCCCGGTCCAGCGCGGCCAGGATCTCCACCTGGTCGTGCTCGGGCAGTTCGCTGAGCACGTCGGCCAGCCGCTCGTCGTCCAGCGCGGCCGCCACCTCGTTGCGCCGGGCGTCGGGCAGGTCCTGCAGGGCGTTGGCCAGGTCGGCGGGGCGCATGTCCTCCAGCACGGCGAGCAGGTTGGCCGTACCCCGGTTGGCGGCGATGTCGCTCAGGCCGCGCACCCGGTCCCATTCGACCTGGTGCAGGTGCCCACGGCGGGTGAGCCGGCCGGTGTGTTCGCGGACCGCGACCCGGGTCAGTGCCCACTCGCCGCCCCGGCTGTGCTCCATCGCCACGTCGACCACCGTGCCCGCCTGGCCGCCCGGCTCAAGCTGCACCCGCCGGTCGAGCAGCTCCTGGAGCACCAGCAGCTCGTTCGGGCGCTTCTCGAAGCGGCGCAGGTTGAGGGTGCCGCTGCCGAGCACGACGGCGTCCGCGTCGATGGAGGTGATCCGGTTGATGGAGAGGAAGATCCGCCGCCGCATCGGCATCTCGGCGACCAGCCCCACCACCTCGGGCGGACGTTGGGTCGGCCGGAGCCGGGCCACCGCGTCGCGTACCCGGCCCACCTGGTCACCGTTCGGGTCGAAGACGGCGACTCCGGCGAGTCGGGCGATGTAGACCCGGTTCGGCGTGCTCACGGGCACCAGCCTAAGCGCCTAGTGTTTATCAACATGTCGACCTTGGCCTACGAGATCGTGGACGTCTTCACCGACCGCCCCTTCGCCGGCAACCCGCTGGCCGTGGTGTTCGGCGCCGAAGGGCTGGCCACCGAGCAGATGCAGGCGCTCGCGCTGGAGTTCAACCTGTCCGAGACGGTGTTCGTGCTGCCGCCCACCCAGGTCGGGGCGACCTACCGCGCGCGGATCTTCACCCCGGCCGAGGAGCTGCCGTTCGCCGGGCATCCGAGCGTCGGCGCCGCGGTCACCGCCAGCCGGCGCGGCATGTTCGAGGTGGGCCGGGTCACCCAGGAGTGCGGCGCGGGCGTGCTGCCGATCGAGGTCACCGCGACGGGCGCGACGCTCACCGGCGGCTCGCCCACCCTCGGCCCCGAGCTGGATCCGGAGCCGCTGCTGGAGATGGCCGGCCTCACCGCCGCCGACCACGCCGGCCCCGCGCCGCGGGTGGCCGGCTGCGGCCTGGAGTTCCCCTACCTTCCGGTACGTCCCGACGCGGTGGCCCGCGCCCGGGTGAATGCGGCGGCGGCGGAGCGGTACGGCGTGGAGCACGTCAGCGTCTTCTCCTGGGACGCCGACACGCAAACCGCGCACGCCCGGGTCTTCGTGCCGGGCCTCGGCGTGCCGGAGGACCCGGCGACCGGTTCGGCCGCCCTCGGGCTGGGCGTCTGGCTGGTCGCCAGCGGGCTGCTGCCCGGCGAGGGCCGCTCGGAGTACGCCGTCCGCCAGGGCGTCGAGATCCACCGGCCGTCCGCGCTGGCCTGCACGGTCACCGCGGCGGGCGGGGTGGCGGTGGGCGCGACGGTGGCCGGCCAGGTGATGCCGGTGGCGCGCGGCGAGATCGCAGTCCCGCCCTTCGTGGGCTGACCGGGCCACCGGAGCCGCCCACGACGCCGGGTGGGCGATAGCGTGCGGCTGACGGTCCCCGCCGGCCCGGCCGGCGGCGTACGAGAGGATGTCCGGGTGACGGACGAGCTGGACGGTCGGGAGACGACGCCGCTGGTCGACGAGGCGGTGAAGAAGGCGGCCGTCTGCTGGGTGAGCGTCGCGGACGGGCGCGTACGGGCTGTGGTGCCTGCCGCTCGACGGCGCGCTCCTCGTGGTCACCGGGCCCGGCGAGCAGTCCGCGCCCGGCCTGGCCGACGCCACCGAGGCCCGGGTCACCCTGCGCGGCGACCACGGCGGACGGATCGTCACCTGGCCGGCCCGGGTGACCCGGCTGCGGCCCGGCACCGAGGAGTGGACCACGGCCGCGCCGCTGGTCGCGGCGAAGCGGCTGAACGCGCCCGGTCCCTCGGCCGGCCTGGTCGACCGCTGGGCGGCCGAGGGCTGCGCCCTGAACGGCTGACGCCGGCGGGCGCGCCCGCCACGGGCCGCCGA
>NZ_JAEVHJ010000171.1:0-13802 GCF_016802855.1 Micromonospora sp. ATA51
CTGGCCCGCCGAGTGCGACCTCATGGCGCGGCTGGCCGGCTTGACGCTGGAGCAGCGTGTGGCGGACTGGGACGGGGCGCCCTTCACGTCCGACAGCGAGAGCCACGTGTCGGTCTGGCGCAAGCCACTCGACGCCTCTGATGAGGGCTTAGCCGAGGCCTGAGCGAACGTCCGCTCATCCGCGGATTCGGTCGTCTCGGTTGCCCTGCCAACGGCATGTGCGGACGTTCCTGGTGGCGAAGCTACGACACGATGACAGGCGTGGCCGACGTCGGTAACCTCCAGGACCAGCGGCTCTGGAATGCGACCGTCGCAGCGATCGCGGTCCTGGACGGATTCGGCTTAAGAGAACCGCCACCCACTGGCGCTCACGCCTCGTCCTGCCAGGACACCCGGACGTCACAGCGTCGTAACGCACCCATTGACGAGCCCCGCTCGAAAGTTACACTCCCGGTGTAATAACCAGCCCCACGCTTCGCCTGAGTCGCCCAGCGCATCCCCCGTCGCCGCGTCTTTGCGAGAGGTGAAGATGAGCCCTCCACCCACCGACGGAATCGACCTGGCCCTGCACCACGTCGGCGTGCGGTTCGGCGGGCTGGTCGCGCTCGACGACGTCTCCCTGCGGGTGCCACCCGGCCGGATCGTCGGCGTCATCGGCCCCAACGGTGCCGGGAAGACCACCCTGTTCAACGTCGTCTGCGGGTTCGTCCCGCCGACCAGCGGCTCGCTCACCCTCGACGGCCGGCCGTTCCGGCCGCGCCCGCACCGACTCACCCGGCTCGGCATCGCCCGCACGCTCCAGGGCGTCGGCCTCTTCCCGGGCCTCAGCGTCCTCGAGAACGTGATGGCCGGCGCCAGCCACGCCGCCCGGGCCGGCTTCGCCGCCGCCCTGTTCGGCCTGCCCCGCAGCGACCGCGACGAACGCCGGCTGCGCGACGAGGCCCGCGACCTGCTGGCCGAGCTGGGCGTCGCGCAGCACGCTGCGGCGGCCCCCGCCACCCTGCCGTACGCCGTCCGCAAACGGGTCGCCCTCGCCCGCGCCCTGATCGCCCGGCCCCGCCTGCTCCTGCTCGACGAACCGGCCGGCGGGCTGAGCGCCGAGGACATCGCCGAGCTGGGCGAGCTCGTCACCGCGCTGCCCGGCCGGGCCGGCGCCGCCTGTTCGATCATGCTGGTCGAGCACCACATGGACCTGGTGATGTCCGTCTGCCACGAGATCGTGGTGCTCGACTTCGGCAAGGTCATCGCCGCCGGGACACCCGAGCAGGTGCGCGACGACCCGCTGGTGACCGAGGCGTACCTCGGCGCCGACGTGCCGGCCGAGACGACGCCGGGGGCCGCGTCGTGAGCGCCCTGCTGGAGGTCGAGGCGCTCAGCTCCGGCTACGGACCGGTGCCGGTGCTGCGCGAAGTCACGCTCGACGTGCCCGCCGGCACCATCGCCGCCGTGCTCGGCGCCAACGGCGCGGGGAAGACCACCCTGCTGCGCACCCTCTCCGGCCTGCTCCGGCCCACCGGCGGCCGGGTCCGCTACGACGGCGCGGACCTGCGCGGCGTACCGGTCGAACGCCTGGTCCGGCGCGGCCTGGCGCACGTGCCCGAGGGACGCGGCATCGTCGCCGAGCTGACCGTCGAGGAGAACCTGCGCCTCGGCGGCCTGTGGCGCCGGGACCGGGCCGACGCCCGCCGGGCGCAGGACGAGGTGTACCAGCTCTTCGAGCCGCTGGCCCGGCGGCGCCGGCACGCCGGCCACCAGCTCTCCGGCGGGGAACGGCAGATGCTCGCCCTCGGGCGGGCGCTGATCGCGCGCCCAAAACTGCTGCTGCTCGACGAGCCGTCGCTCGGGCTCGCCCCCCGGGTCGCGGCCCAGATCATGGCGCTGCTGCGCCGGCTCTGCGACAACGACGGCCTGACCGTCCTGCTCGTTGAGCAGAACGTCCGCAGCGCCCTCTCCGTCGCCGACCAGGGCGTGGTGATGTCCCTCGGCCGGGTGGTGATGGCCACCCCGGCGGCGCAGCTCCGCGACGACGCCACGCTGCGCCACGCGTACCTCGGGTTCTGACCGCCCGGCACGTAGGAAGGATCAGCGCTTGGACCGGTTCTTGTTCCTCACCTTCGACGGGCTGTCCACCGGGGCCGTCTACGCGGCGTTCGCCCTCGCCCTGGTGCTCATCTGGCGGGCGGCCCGTCTGGTGAACTTCGCGCAGGGTGCGATGGCCGTGGCGACCGCCTACGTCGGCTACGCCGTCGTCTCCGCCACCGGCTCGTACTGGCTCGGCCTCGGCGCCGCCGTCCTCGCCGGCCTCGCGTTGGGCGCGCTGGTCGAGCGGGTGCTGATGCGCTTCGTCGGCCACGCCAACCCGCTCAACGACGTCATCGTCGCCCTCGGCCTGGTGCTGCTGATCCAGGCGGTGCTCGGCATCGTCTTCGGCAACGAGTACCGGCCGGCGGCCGCGCCGTTCGACACCGACGCGCTGTCCCTCGGCGGGATCGCCGCGATGTCCCCGTACGACCTGTGGGTCCTCGGCGCGGTCCTGGCGGTCGTGGTGCTGCTCGGGCTGCTGTTCACCCGGACGCCTATCGGCCTGCGGATGCGGTCGTCCGCCTTCGCGCCGGAGGTGTCCCGGCTGCTCGGCGTCAACGTCGGCCGGATGCTCACCGTGGGCTGGGCCCTCGCGGCCGCGGTCGGCGCCCTCGCCGGCATGCTGGTCGTCCCCACCGGGCTGGGGCTGCACCCGCACGCGATGGACCTGGTCTTCGTCGTCGCGTTCACCGCCGCGGTGGTCGGCGGCCTGGACAGCCCGGCCGGCGCCGTGGTCGGCGGCCTGCTGGTCGGCCTGATCCTGTCGTACGTCACCGGCTACCTCGGCCCCGACACCACGCCGCTGGCCATCCTCGTCCTGCTGCTGGCGGTCCTGCTCGTCCGCCCCGGGGGGCTCTTCTCCAGCGTGAGAGCGAGGCACGTGTGACCGCGACCCAGCCTCCCGAGGTCTCCACCGTGGCGCCTCGGCCCGCCACCCCGTCACCGCTGCGCCGGTGGTGGCCCGGCCCGCCCGGCGCCGCCGGACCGCGCGGTTCGACGTTGCTGCGCCACCTGATTCTGGCCGTGCTCGCCGGCACGGCGGTCGTGCTGGTGACCAACCAGTTGGCGCCGTACCAGAATCTCCAGGTCGCCCGGGTCTGCGCGTTCCTCTGCGTCACCGCCGGCTACACCGTTCTGGTCGGGCTCAACGGCCAGCTCTCCCTCGGGCACGGGGCGCTGATGGCGACCGGGGCGTACACGGTCGCCCTGGTGCAGCAGGGTTTCGAGGAGCGGGCGGTGCAGGGCCGGTGGATCCTGCCCCTGTCGCTGCTGCTCGCCGCCGCGGTGACCGCGGTGGCGGGCCTGGTCATCGGGCTGGCCGCCGCCCGGCTGCGCGGGCCGTACCTGGCCGGCGTCACCCTCGCCGTCGCGACCCTGGTCCCGGCGCTCACCACGATCTTCACCGACCTGTTCAACGGCGAGCAGGGGCTGCGCTTCCCGACGGAGACGCCGCCGGCGTTCCTCGGCGCGTACTTCCAGCCGGAGCGCTGGCTGGCCTGGGTCGCGCTGCTCGCCGCCCTGCTGACGATGCTGCTGATGGCGAACCTGGTACGCAGCCGGTTCGGCCGGTCGCTGCGCGCCGTCCGCGACGACGAGGTGGCCGCCCGGCTGGCCGGCATCCACGTCGCCCGCAACCAGGTGCTCGCCTTCGTGGTGAGCGCCGCCTGCGCCGGCCTCGGCGGCGGCGTGTACGCGGTGCTCACCGCCACCGTCGCCCCGGGCAAGTTCTCGCTGGACCTGTCGCTGTTCCTGCTGATGGCGATCGTGATCGGCGGCCTGGGCAGCCTCGCCGGCGCGGTCTGGGGCGCGGTCCTGCTGGTGGCGCTGCAGGACCTGCCGAGCCTCATCACCGAGACCTTCACCCTGCCGTCGGGCCTGGCCCAGCGGCTGGAGGGCAACCTGGCCCTCGCCGTGTTCGGACTGATCCTCATCGTCGTCATGCTCGTGGCCCCGGGCGGCCTCCAGGGTGCCGCCCGCACCCTCACCGCGCGTCTGCGGCCAAGCCGCCGGACCGCCCGCCGCTGAGCCACCGGGTTCCACCCCCGTTCGCACCCCGTCGCACCGGAATGGAGAACCATGTATCCCACCGCACACCGCGTACTCGCGGCCACCGCCGGCCTCGCGCTGCTGATCGGCTCGTCGGCCTGCGCCAACGACGAGCAGCAGGCGGCCGAGAACGTCCCGGGCGTCACCGACACCGAGGTGGTGATCGGCACCCACCAGCCGCTCACCGGTCCGGCCGCGGCCGGCTACTCCAAGATCTCCGCCGCCACCAAGGCGTACTTCGACCACGTCAACAGCAAGGGTGGCGTGAACGGCCGGAAGATCGTCTACAAGGTGATGGACGACGGCTACAACCCGGCGAACACCGACAACGTCGTCCGCAAGCTCGTCCTCGACGACAAGGTCTTCGCGCTCCTCGGCGGCCTCGGCACCCCCACCCACACCAACGTGCTGGAGTTCGTCAAGACCCAGAAAGTGCCCGACCTCTTCGTCTCCTCCGGCAGCCGGAACTGGAACCAGCCCGACAAGTACCCCACCACCTTCGGCTGGCAGCCCGACTACACCGTCGAGGGCAAGATCCTGGCCACCTACGTGAAGCAGCAGTTCCCCGGTCAGAAGGTGTGCCACTTCGGGCAGAACGACGACTTCGGCCGCGACTCCCTCGTCGGCGTCGAGAAGATCCTCGGACCGGTGGCGGCGAAGCAGACCTACACCCCCACCAACCCGCAGGTCGGCCCGGCGATCGGGGCGCTGAAGGCGGCCGGTTGCCAGGTGGTCATCTCGGCGAGCATCCCCGGGTTCACCGCGCTGGCCATGGGCCAGGCCGCCGGCCAGGGGTTCAAGGCGCAGTGGGTGGTGTCCAACGTCGGCGCGGACTACACCACGCTGTCCAAGCAGCTCGGCGACAAGAAGGTCATCCTGGAGGGCATGCTCGCCGACAACTACCTGCCGATGGCGGGCGACGCGAGCAACCCGTGGATCCAGGCGTTCACGAAGATCCACCAGCAGTACAACGCAGCCAACCCGATCGACGGCAACGCCGTCTACGGCTACTCGATGGCGTACACCTTCGTGCAGGCGCTGCTGGCGGCCGGCAAGGACCTCACCCGGGAAAAGCTGGTCGACGCGGTGCACAAGGGCGGTTTCAAGGGGCCGGGCCTCACCCCGTTCCGGTACAGCCAGGACGTGCACGCCGGCTACAGCGGCGTGCGGATGAACAAGGTCACGGGCGGCGTACAGAGCTACTTCGGCCCGACCTGGACCACCGACGACGGTGACGGCGAGGTCAAGGAGTTCACCGAGGCGCCGACCGCGCCGCCGGCGGACGCCATCCCGACGACCTGACCGGCGCGACCGCCGGTCACCGGCCGGCAGGCCAGTCGGGACCGGGCCGCCACGGCGTCGTGGCGGCCCGGCCCCGGTGAGTCGCGGCGGCCTCCGAGCACCTGTCGGGCGTCGTTACGCTTGCGGTGCAACTTCCTTCGGCGCCGCCGCCCGTCCGGACAGGGGACCGTCAGATGATCGAGGTGGACGCCGACGCGCCGGCACGGGTGGACGGGCGGGCGGCGCGGGGCGAGCGCACCCGCGGCGCCATCGTCGAGGCGCACCTGGCGCTGATCGACGAGGGAGACCTCAAGCCCACCGGGGAGCGCATCGCCGAACGCGCGGGGGTGTCGCTGCGCACCCTGTGGACCAACTTCAAGGACATGGAGACCCTGTACGCCGCGACCGGGCAGCGGGTCAGCGAGCGGCAGGAGTCGCTGTTCCGCCCGATCCCGCCGGAGTGGCCCCTCAGCCGGCGGATCGCGGAGTTCTGCGCCCAGCGGGTCCAGATGGTCGAGGCGCTGGCGCCCTCGGCCCGTGCCTCCGCGCTGCGCGAGCCCTTCTCACCCCAGTTGCGGCGCAACCGCGAGGAAGCCATCGCCCGGATGCGCCGCGAGATCGAGCTCGCGTTCGGCCCGGAACTGGCGCAGGCGGGGGAGGGGCACGAGCAGCTGCTCGACGCCCTGACGGTGGCGAGCACCTGGGCGGCCTGGTCGATGATGCGCGACGCGATGGGGCTGGACGTCGAGGCGGCCCGGGCCATCCTGGCGCAGACCGTCGGTGCCCTCCTCGTCGACGCCATCGCCGCCGCCCTCCGCTAACCCACCCCACCCCGCCTCGTTGGTGGACCGCGGTGGCGGGCTGGTGACCCGGGCGCTGGCCGGCCAGGTCGTGCCGGAGTCGACGCTGCGGGCCGCCTGCCACGCCGGCCGGTTGCTCCGGGTGCTGCCGCAGGTCTACGTGGACACCCGCCTGGTCCCGCCCGGGCCGGACGCCGGCCTTCCCCTCCTCGCCCGGCTGAGTCCCGAAGTGGCGCAGCGCGCCGTGCTCGCTCACGCGGACGGGCGGGGTGCGTTGAGCAGCCTCACCGCCCTCGACGCGTGGGGTCTGCGCGGGCAACCCCCGGGCGAGCCGGTGCACCTGGACGTGCCGGCCGACTCCGGCCTGCGCACCCGGCCCCATCTCGTGGTGCACCACCGCCGAGGCTTCACGGTGGAACCGCCGCACGTCGTCACCCGCCGCGAACTCCCGGTCGTACGGCTGGAAAGCGCGCTGGTCGACGCGTGGCCGGCGCTGCCACCACTCGACCACCCGGCTCCCCTGATCCGGGCGGTCAACGACCGGCTGACCACGCCCCAGCGGGTCGACGCGGCCCTCGCGACCGTGCCGAGGCTGACCGGTTGGGCCGAGTTGCGGACGCTGCTCCCGAGGCTCGCCGCCGGCTGCCGCAGCCCGCTGGAGATCTGGGGCCACGACCACGTCTTCACCGGCCCCGACCTGCCCGCCTTCCAGCGGCAGGTACGCATCCAGGCCCGGCGCCGCAGCATCTACCTTGACGTCTACGCCGAGCCCGAACGCGTCGACTTCGCACTCGACGGCGCGACCACGCACGGCGATCGCCGGCAGCGGGAGATCGACCTGCGGCGGGACGCGCCGCTGGCCACGCTCGGCATCCTGGTGGTGCGGTTCGCGCACCGCCGGTTGGTGCACGAGACCGACGAGGTACGCCGGGAGATCCTGGCGATCCTCGCCAGCCGTCGTCCTGGCCACTGACCGGGCTGAGGGAGGGCTGCGGTGATCGTCCAACGGCCGTCCGTCGCGCGGCCGGGGGCGGCGGCTGAAAGGTCGACCAGGAAGGGGCATCGTGCCGATCAGGGCTCCTGCCCTACCCTCGGCGTCATGATCGAGTCGCTGCCCGGCGGGCGGTTGTCGGGCCTGCGTACCATGCTGGCCTGGCACGGTGTGCCCGGCCTCAGCTGCAAGGGTGCGACGCACCGGATCCGGTCAGCCCGGTTGGAGATCGCTGTCGCCCGGGTCCGTGACCTCCTCGACTTCGCCGAGATGGAGGACGAGGAGATGCGCTACTGGCAGGGCGTCTCCCAGGAGGCCGCCGTCGCCGGCCTGGCCGGGCTCCCGCCCGACGTGCCGGTCTGGACCCGGGAGGCCGCGGCGTTCACGGCGCGGGAGCGGAGCACCGGGCGGCTGGTGGGCAGCTTCAGCCTCTACGTGCAGCCCGGGCGGCAGATGCACGTCGGCGGTTCGGTGGTCGCCGACGCCCGTGGAAGGGGCTACGGCCGGGAGGCGCTGGAGCTGGTCTGTGCCATCGCGCACCGCCATCTCGGACTGTGCCATCTCGTCGCGCGGTGCGAGGCGGCCAACGTGGCGAGCCGGCGGTGGCTGATGTCGGCCGGCTTCGCCCAGGTGGCCGGTGACCCGAGGCATGTCCTGCCGGACGGGCGTGCGGTGCAGGCGCTGTGGTGGCAGCGCTCCGACCCGCGATCCCGACGGCGTTGCGCCAGCTTTCAGGCACCCGGTTTGCACCTGCACTTCCCCTGACCGGCGGGCGTCAGGCGCTTGCCTGACCGGCGGGCGTCAGTCGCGCAGCGTACGGAGAATGCGGGCCAGGTCGGCCCGGTCGGCCTCGTCGAGGTCGCCGAAGAAGCGTTCCGCCTCGGCGTTCCGGGCGGCCCGGATGGCGGCACCGACCCGGGTCCCCTCGTCGGTCAGCGCGACCAGGGTGGCGCGCCGGTCCTCCGGGTCGGGCCGCCGCTCGACCAGGCCCCGCTCCTGGAGCCCGTCGACCACCTCGGTGGTGGAGCGCGGCGCGATGTGCAGCTGCTCGGCGAGCGTGCTCAGCCGCAGCGCGCCGTGCCGCATCAGCACGGCCAGGGCGCGGGCGTGACCGGGGTTGATCTCCCACGGTTCGAGGGTGCGGCGGGACTGGTGGCGCAGCCGCCGGGCCACCCCCCAGAACAGCTCGGCCAGGCTCTCCTCGTCGTCCCCGGTCACGGGAATACCGTAGCAGTACTTCCTGTTGCTACCTCACGATGAGGTAACCTCAGCATTACCTCCAACAGGAAGCGAGCACCCGTTGGAAGCACCCCGAGAAGGCCGCGGTGGCGGCCCACGCACCGTCAGCGCTGCCGAGAAGGCGCAGGCCCGGCAGGTGTCGCTGCGCCGGGTCGGCCGGCTCTTCGCCGCGCACCGCGGCCAACTGGCCGTCGTCGTGTCGATCATCGTGGCGTCGTCCGTCATCGCGATGGCGTCGCCGTTCCTGCTCCGTACCGTGATCGACCGGGCCCTGCCCGAGCGCGACCTGACCCTGCTGGTCTGGCTGGTCCTCGGCATGGTCGCCGTCGCGGCGGTGACCTCCGTGCTCGGCGTCGTGCAGACCTGGATCTCCACCCGGGCTGGCCAGCAGGTCATGCACCGGCTGCGCACCGACGTCTTCGCCCACCTGCACCGGCAGTCGATCGCGTTCTTCACCCGCACCCGCACCGGCGAGGTGCAGTCCCGGATCACCAACGACATCGGCGGCATGCAGACCGTCGTCACCTCCACCGCCACCTCCATCGCGGCCAACCTGACCACCGTGGTCGCCACCGCCGTCGCCATGGTGGCGCTGAGCTGGCGGCTGTCCCTGGTGTCGCTGGTCGTGCTGCCCCCGGCGATCTGGCTGACCCGGCGGGTGGCCCGGATGCGCCGCGAGATCACCGCGCAGCGGCAGCGGGAACTCGCCGACCTCAACGTCACCATCGAGGAGGGGCTGTCGATCAGCGGCGTGCAGCTGAGCAAGACCCTCGGCGCCGGGCCCAAACTGGTCGAGCGGTTCAACGCCTCCTCGGCCCGGCTGGTCGACCTCGAGCTCCGCTCCGAGCTGGCCGGCCGGTGGCGGATGGCCGCGATGACCGTCATCTTCGCCGCCATCCCGGCGGTCATCTACCTCAGCGCCGGCCTCCCGGCGACCGCCGGCACGCTGAGCATCGGCACCCTGGTCGCCTTCACCGCCCTCCAGGGCGGACTCTTCCGGCCGCTGATGGGGCTGCTCAACGTCGGCGTCTCGCTGACCGCCTCGCTGGCGCTGTTCGCCCGGATCTTCGAATACCTGGACCTGCCCGTCGAGGTGGACGACCCGGCCCGCCCGGTCGAGATCGACCCGGCCCGGGTCCGCGGGCACCTGCGCTTCACCGACGTCACCTTCAGCTACCCGGGCAGCGACACCGCCGCCGTCGCCGGCGTCAGCCTGGACGTCCCGGCCGGCACCAGCCTCGCGCTGGTGGGCGAGACCGGCTCCGGCAAGAGCACCCTCGCCGCGCTGATCACCCGGTTCCACGACCCGGCCGCCGGCCGGGTCACCATCGACGGCGTCGACCTGCGCGACCTGCGCCTGGCCGACCTGGCCGCCGTCGTGGGCGTGGTCAGCCAGGAGACCTACCTGCTGCACACCACCGTGCGGGAGAACCTGCGGTACGCCCGGCCGGACGCCACCGACGCCGAGATCGAGGCCGCGGCCCACGCCGCGCAGATCCACGACCTCATCGCCGGCCTCCCCGACGGGTACGACACGGTCGTCGGCTCCCGCGGCCACCGCTTCTCCGGTGGCGAGAAGCAGCGCCTGGCCATCGCCCGTACGCTGCTGCGCGACCCCCGCATCCTGGTGCTGGACGAGGCGACCAGCGCGCTGGACACCGAGACCGAACGCGCCGTGCAACGGGCCTTCGACGCGCTGTCGGAGGGCCGCACCGTGGTCACCATCGCGCACCGGCTCTCCACCGTGCGGGACGCCGACCAGATCGCGGTGATCGACCACGGCCGGATCGTCGAGGCCGGCACCCACCAGAGCCTGCTCGACCGGGCCGGCCGGTACGCGGCGCTCGCCGCGTGACCAGCCACGGCCCGACGGGGCCGTCCCTCGTGATAGGGCAGGTCCCGAGCCGGTCCCGTTCCTCGTGACCGCGCACGCCCCGACCCCGCGCCGATCCGGCCGCCGGGCCGGGCCGTCCGCGGGCTACCGGCCGGCTGCGGCGCGCACGCGCGGGTCCGCCAGGGCTCGCGCCATCGCGGCCAGCAGGCCGCTCGCGCAGAGGCCGGGCGCGCCGACCAGGAACTCCTCGCGCTCCATCCACTCGACCCGCTCGACGCCCGGCCGATCCAGGAGCGCCTGGTCCAGTGATCGCGCGGCGTCGTCGTCGTAGCACAGCCGGGCCTCGTCGCCGAGCCGCAGCCCCCAGTGGAACGGGCCGATCAGGTCCGGGCCGCTGTCGGTCTCGTCGTAGATCTCCAGCCACCGGTCGCGCGACTGCGCTGGCGTGACGCCTAGCGCACTCGCCTCGACGAGGTCCCGGACCGTCAGCGGCTCCATGCCGCGTTCGGTGACCGGCAACGCCAGGCCGGTCAGCTCGTCGTCGTGCTCGGGGCACGAGCAGTCGGACCGCTGCGGCGGCATCCAGTCTTCGCTTTCACGCCGGTCGATGAAGACCATGGCGGGATCGTACGGGTGCTGGGTGGTCCCGTGGGGGCGCCGGGACGCCCGACGGCCGAAGGCCCGGCGAACATCGGACGGCGGCCAGGCGCGGCCGGGTCAGCCACCGTGCCGGTGGCGCCAGGGCCGGCCCTCGTCATCGGTACGCAGGAAGCTGCCGTCGCCGAGCGGTTCCAGGTCGTACGAGGTGCGGGTCGGCGCGTCGAGCACGCCCCGGATCTCGCCGGTGCGGACGTCCACCAGGTGGTGTCGGTGCCACTCCTCCTCGGTCTCCTCGATCTCGCCGACGACCGTGACGACGGCGGTGTCCGGGTCGAGATAGCCGCCGGCCCACTCGACCATGGCGTCGGCCCACTCGTGGCCGAAGGCCGCCAACGGGATCCGGACCACCTCCGCGCCGTCCGGCCAGGTGTGGAAGGCGACGTCCTCCTGCTCGTGGTGCACGGTCATCACGTGCCGACCGTCCGGGGCAAGGTCGACCACGACCCGGTCCTCCCACGGGTAGTCGGTCAGCTCGATGCCGGTCCCGGTGAGCCGGCCCCGGAACACCCGCGAGCCGTCCTGCCCCTCGCCGACGTCGAGCAGCATGTGCACACCGTCCGGCTCGGGGAAGTGCTCCGCGCCGTGGCCGACGCTCTGCAACTCGACGTCCGACCGGACCTCGCCCGTCATCGTGTCGACCACCAGCCACCGGTCGAGCCCGTTGCCGCGCATGGCCATCCCGTCCGGCCGGTAGATCCACACGAGCCGCTCATCGACCGAGAACTCGCACGAGACCCGGGCGTTGACGAGTCCCTGTTCCGGGCGCGGCCCGAACTCCAGCCGCCAGAACTCATGGCCGTCCCGGTCCACGCACCGCACAGAGTCTGTCGTCGCGTACACCGTCCGGCCCAGGTCGCGGGTCACCGCCCGCCCCTCGATCCGGCCGTCTTCGCCACTGAGGTCGAAGACAGCGTCCGGGCTGAGCGGGCCCGTCGCGGCCGGCGGTCGGGAGAGGTCGTACGCGAGCAGCCGCCCGTCGACGAGGCGGGTGTGCACCGGGTGGATCATCGTCATGGCTGGTCAGGCTAGCGGACCCGGGTGACCCGACGATCTCCCGAAAATGCGATCTCCAAAACGTGAGTCGCAGGTGCATCGTGGGTAGAGTGGCGCGGTGCATGACGGAGTGCAGGCTCAGGTGCCGGTGCTGTATGTCGCGGACGCCGACGCCGCGCGGCGGTTCTACGAGGCCTTCGGCTACTCGGAGCAGCGCTCCGGCGGTGAGGGCGAGTCCCGCTGGTCGTACCTGCAGTGCGGGGAACTGACCATGCTGCTGGCGGCGGTGCAGCCGCGCCTGGTCACCGTCGAACTGCCCCTGCTGATCTACCTCTACGTCGGCGACCTCGCCGCGACGCTCCAGCGGCTGACCGACGCCGGACATCCCGTCGAGCGTGCCGGTTATCCGGAGCACGCCCCGGGCGGGGAGTGCCGGACCGCCGACCCGGACGGCAACGTGGTGGTGTTCGGGCAGCGTCGGGTCGTCCCCGAGCAGGCCCGGGTGGAGCAGCCCGGCGGCGAGGCGCGCTTCTCGCTGATCCGCGAGGCCGCCGAGGCGGTCAGCCGCCGGGGCGGCGCGCCGGCCCACTGCCAGATCGGCGGCCCGCGCGGCGAGGCGTGCCCGGAGCCGGCCGAGGTCAAGCTCGCCGACTCGTGGGGCGACACGGTGTGGGGCTGCTTGGCACACGCCGACGAGGCCCTGCTCAACGCCCGGGGCGCGTTCCTGGCCACCGAGGACGGGATGGGTCTGGGCCCGTTCCTCCAGCTCCACCAGGCACACCCGGACCGGGCCGCGCAGGGCTGACCTTCGGCCTCTCGCTAGCCACGGCCTGGGTGAGGATCGGCTCCGGGGGCGGGAATTCGCGGCAGCATCGGACGGTCGAGTCAGGTCATTCGGCGGAACCCGTCGGCCGTGAGGCGCGGCTAGGCTGCTGTCGCTTCTGATCAGCGACACAGTTAGGCACAGCATCATGGCGTTGCGGTTCAACACTCCACCGGGCTGGCCGGCGGCACCTGAAGGTTGGCTCCCGCCAGCGGGATGGCAGCCGGATCCAACGTGGCCCGTGCCCCCGGTCGGGTGGCAACTCTACGTCGACGACGCCGCCCCGCAGGCCCCGATGAACCTTCCGGCGGTGCGGAGCACCACCGATGTCATCGCGCCCGAGCCGCGCCCAGCGACCCTCGAGTTGCCGCCCGTGACCGGCACCCAGTCGTTGCCGCCGACGGCAGCCCCGCCGCCCCGGCCGCAGGTGGCGCCGGCCGTCGAGCCGGGCGTGCTGTGGGCCGCCACCGGTCAACCCATCACCGGTATCGGTGCCGGCCGGTACAAGTTGACGGCCACGATGCTCTACTTCGAGCGGGGCGTCCTCTCGACGAATGCGCAGCAGGTGCCGATCGGCGACGTGGTCGACGTGGACCTGCGACAGTCGATCACCCAGAAGGCCCGGGGCGTCGGCAACGTGATGGTGAAGGTGCAGCGCTCGAACGGCTTCGAGCTGGTGGTGCTGGAGGACATCCCGGAGCCCCGCAAGGCGGTGTCGATCATCAACGAGACGGCCCACGCGGCCAGGTTGGCCCAGCAGGAGCGGATGAACACCCGGCACTACTCCGGCGCGCCCGCTATGGTGCCGCAGCCGCCGGCGGCCCCAGCCGTCCCGTCCGCGCCGCCGCAGGTCGATCCGATCGCGCAGCTTCGGCAGTTGGGCGAGCTTCGGGACGCGGGAATCCTCACGGAGGAAGAGTTCGCGGCGAAGAAGGCGGAGATCCTGTCGCGGCTCTAGATCCTTGGGTTCGAGAATCTGAACAACTGAGTCAGGTTTTCAGGCTGCGGTTTTGAGTCGTGCGCGGGCGATGTAGTCGTCGACGTGGTGGTCGA
>NZ_JAEVHJ010000172.1:0-13801 GCF_016802855.1 Micromonospora sp. ATA51
CTGCCGGTCACCGCGGCGGCGCTGCCGCCGGACCCGTCGGCGCTGGCCGGCGCCGGGCAGGCGTGGTTCGAGGCGATGACGGTGCACCTGGTGCCGGCCGTCGAGCAGACGTTCCTCGACGGAGTCCGCGACGCGGGGGGCGACCTGGAGCTGCTGCGGGTCGCGCAGATGAAGGACGAGTACCTGGCGGCGCTGCCGAACAGGTTGCAGGGCGTGCCGGACAGCGGGTGGACGCAGGTCACCGCGGCAGTCGCCGAGCTGACGGCCGAGGGAGCGAGCATCCCGCGGCTGCGCGACGCGATCGAGGCGATCCTGGGCGAGCGGTCGTGGGAGGACCGGGCGGTGACGATCGCCCGGACGGAGACGATCGGCGCGTACAACGCGGGGACGCTGACCGCGTGGCTGACCGCCGAGCGGACGCTCGACGAGAAGCTGGACAAGGTGTGGGTGGCCACGCATGACGAGCGGACCCGGCCGGACCACCGGGACGCCGACGGGCAGCGCGTCGCCCTGGACGGCGTTTTCATGGTCGGCGGGGTGCCGATGCGGTACCCGGGCGACCCGGCGGCACCGCCCGGGCAGACGGTGCAGTGCCGCTGCACGATGATCGAGGTGGAGGCCGGCGAGCCCCTGCCTGCGGTCCCTGAGCACCCGTGGCCCCGGCGGGACCGGGCCACCGGGATGGAGATCACGGTGACGGCGGCGGCAGCCGCGAAGGGTGGCAAGCAGATGGCGACGTGGAAGGGAACGCTGGCGCCGCTGGGTGCCAGGTCGGGTGACCGGCGGATCTTCGCGGTGGACGGCGAGTGGTCGTTCCGCGACATGCCGCTGGCGCTGCGGTGGGCGCGTGAGGACGCCCCTGGGCACGAGGGGGCGGTGACGATCGGCCGGATCACCGCCGGGGAGGTGCAGAAGACGAAGCTGACCGGCGCGGGGGACTTCATCGACTCGGTGCCTGAGCTGGGCGAGGCGCTGGAGCTGCTGCGCAACGGGGTGCTGTTCCCGTCGGTGGACCTCGACGACTTCGAGTTCGTGTACACGGACGGGGACGGCAAGCCGGTCGAGGAGATGAGCGACGACGAGTGGGAGGCGTTCATTGAGGCCGGCGAGGAGCCGTACATCACGGTGACGAAGGGCCGGGTCATGGCGGTGACCCTCGTCGGCACGCAGGCGTTCATGGAGGCGAAGCTGGAGCTGGTCGACGACGAGGAGCCGGCCGACGACGCCGAGCCCTCCGACGAGGAGGAGAAAGAGGAAGAGCCGGTCACCGCGGCCGGCGCGACGGCGGCGAAGAGGCAGGTCGCACCGCTGTACCCGCCGAGGGCGTGGTTCGACGACCCGGGCCTGACCGAGCTGACGCCGATCACGGTGACGGTCGATGGCCGGGTGTTCGGGCACTTGGCCGACCGGGACTGCCACCTGTCGTTCCTCACCGGCGGGCAGTGCGTGATGCCGCCGGACGAGGGAGGCTTCGACTGGTTCCACCGGCCGGAGATCCAGACGGCCGAGGGTGAGCTGGTCGCGGTCGGGCACATCACGGCGTCGACCGGCCACGCCGACCTGTCCGCCAGCGCGGCGGCCGCCGTGGCGCACTACGACGACACGGGCACGCAGGTGGCGGTGGTGCGCGCCGGCCGGGACGCCCACGGCACGTGGGTGGCCGGGTCGCTGGTGCCGGAGGCCACCGAGGATCAGGTGCAGCTGCTGCGCCGGTCGCCGCTGTCGGGGGACTGGCGGTGGATCGGCGGGGCGCGGCAGCTTGTCGCGGCGCTGTGCGTCAACGTGGGCGGCTTCCCGGTGGTTCGGGGCCGCTCGTCGGGCGGCCGGGCGTACGCGATGGTCGCCTCCGGCTGGGCGGGCTGGAAGGCGTCGGACCCGGCGCTGCGCCGGCAGCGGGAGCCGCTGTCGCCGCAAGCGCTGGACGCGGCGGTGCGCCGGGCGGTGGCCGCCGGGTTCGCCGCCGAGCGGCAGCGGGCCGCCACCGCGGCGAACGCGGAGCGGATCGCGGCCTCGATCGGCCGGGACCGCAAGACGTTGGTGGCGGCGCTGGCAGCTGAGGTGCACGCGAAGTAGGGGAGGAGCAGGCGATGGCATGCGGCAGGTGCGGTGCCCGCAAGGCGGGCGCGACGGTATGGGTGCTGTCCTACGGGGACGGTCGGACCGGCGGGGAGTACGCGTCGAAGACGGACGCGGAGATCGCCGACGTGCGCAAGGGCGGCGGCGGCACGGTCCGCCAGGTGCAAAAATAGGGGGGCGAGACTGACAGGCGTCCGTTGATCGAGTAGTCGGAATTCACCTCATCAACGCCATCATGGTGACGGTGTGTCACGGGCTGACACGTGCGCCGCCCGCGCCGAGCATCCGCATCTAGCCGAGATCACTGCACCGGATCATGTCGGCGGGTGACGTCCACGGTGGTGGTATCCGACCGCGGCGAGAAGATCGTCATGTTCGGCGAGTTGCTCGCTAACTGCGCGGTCTGCCCATGCGCGCCGGTAACCGCTGTACCAACCGGCCAGGTAGAGGTGACACTCGGTTGGTGTTCATTAAACCGCAAGGACCGGACCTTACTGCCGAGCAGGCGCGCGCGTTGGACGACGACTTCTTCACGTCCCGGCCGTTCGAGTTCTTCGCGTCCCGGATTGCGTCGCTCATCGAGTCATCGGAGAGAAGCGCCGTAGATCGAGCGTCCAGCCTCGCGTCCGGCTTCGCCGGCGTCCTCGGACTCGACGATGCGCCGGAAATCCTGAATGTCGACCGATGTGACCGGGAGCTCCAGATCGCTCTCGACTCGCTTGCCGTCCGCCACCATGTGGCCGAGGCACTGGTCCGCTTCTACCACGCGGTGAGCATCGGACCGCGCAACCGCAGCGCACCGAATGTCGTGTGCACCTGGGCATCCGTGTGCAACGGCCCGATCAAGACCTCTGACCTTGTCGCCGAGACGACGGACTATCTTCTCAGCGAGACCGGAAGGGCTACCTTCTGGACCTTGGTCGTCCCGGCCGAGGCAGACGTCGACAGCCTGCCCGCCGAAGGCGTGATGGCGCGAGTGCAGCTCCTGGCGGACTGGCTGGTCCACGCGATGCGGCTGCTGGTGCGAGACGACATTGATATCAATGCCGCGCACAACAAGCTCAAGCACGGCCTCGCGGTGCGGTCGCGCGATGACCTGCGGGTAACCTTCATCCAGCAAGCGCCCGAGGATGGGACCGTGCCGCTGAGCGCGTTGACGTCTCCGGACGCCATCGATCTCATTGACACCATCAGCCTCGACTACCTGTCACGGGCACGCCCACGTAACGGCCGTAAGCAGGGCATGGAAGTGGCCACGCTGCGGCTGTCGCCGGCGACGCTGCTCGCCGAGACGTGGATGATGGCGCTGACGTACGGAGCGATGTTTCACATCGCCGCGGCACGGCATTTCGGCGCTCGCGGCGACGTGAAGTTGGCCCGATATCCGGACATGCCAACCGGCCCAACGCCCGATCAACTCCTGAAGGAGTCGGTCATTGGAATCCGACGTCCACTGACAACGCCCCTGGACGGCGGGCCGAGCGACCGCGCAGCCGGGATCGCGTTTTACGAAGGATTCGTTCCAGTCAACATCGACCATGCAGCAGCGCAGTCAGCCGTGGTCGTCGACCGCTGACGCGCCCGCGGTAGCCGCCGTCGGCCATCACCGGGCGCCCGGCGGCCAACTTCACGTCTGTACAAATAACAGCGGATCTGCTGATCAAGGGAGAGGCGCCAGATGACGACAGAGATTATCGTCGAGCGGGAGCCGGCCGCCGGGTCGGCCGGTGCGGTCACGGACGAGCAGTTGATCTCGATGCTGGTGGACCGGGCCCGTGGTGAAGGGCTGAGCCAGCACTCTTTGTTACGGAGTTGCGGGCGGTGGAATGAACTTCGCGAGTCGGCGGGCCAGGCCCTCGAAGCGGTGGTTACCGGTGATCCGAGTGAAGACGGCGTCTGGCGCGTCGGCAAGGCGCAGTAGACACAGAACGTACAGCCAGTACGTGCTTTCAGAAAGGTAGAACTGCTCCGTCGTGTGCTGACTCTGACGTCGCCCGAAGTGGTGTCCGATGTCGTCGCGGTCACTCTTGACGATCTTGACCCACTCGTCCACGTTCAGCACAAGGTCGGTGAACGGTTGACCGGCCAGCTTGGCGCATCGGGTAAGCCGCCGGTTAAGCGAGACCGTCTGGTTGCCGTCGCCCGTCTCCTTCCGGTTCAAGTCCTCCAAGGATGCAACCCGGTTGTAGTACCGATCAGTGACGTACATCGACGCTGCATACCGCGTCGCCATCACCTTCCCGAGGGTCTCGCGGTGCTTGCGGGCGACGACGAGCCACTTCGCTACGCCCTGCATCCCACCGAGGTCTTCTAGGCCAAAGTGCGTCTCATGGCTGCGCCACCGTCCCGACCGCTGGGCATCCTCAGCGGTCCATTGCGCGTGAACCGCAATTGGCTTGCGCCACCGACCCGTCGAGGCTTCTTGGTACACATCCGGGTGGAAGATATCGACCTGTCGGAACGCCGCCGTGCGGCCCGTTCCGATCGAAACGAGATCTTGAAGGTCAGAGGCTACGTCGATCAGTTCCCCGGCAGCGCGAACGTCGGGATAGTCCAACTCGAACTTGAATACCTGCTCTAACGCCGGTGCGGTCACATCCATCTCAGCTCGGATAGAGTGACGTAGCCCAAGACGGCCACCGCCGTCGAGCTCGATCCAGTCGGTTGGCAGCCTGCGACCTTCCATCGTGTAGAGGGGCTCCTGGCCCTCCTCGAGCTTAACGTTTCCCGTGACGCCGCTGCGCTGTGTCCACTCGGTCAACAAGTCCAGCCCAACCTGTAGACCGTCGCCGCCCGCCTCGCCGCTCCCGAACTGCGCGCCGTGGAGGATCCGGCCAACGCCGATGATCTGCTTCGTGGTACCTGCGAACATGCCGCCCAAGCGATGTACCTCGATGCACTGCTCTAGGGTTACCGGCTTGCGATCTGCGATGCCGAGAACGCGGTCGTAGGTACCTGCCGCTTCGATCTCGTCCTCGCCGATGGCCATGCTCGTCTCGCCATTCCTCGTGACAGCGGTGGCCACCTCCTCAACCTCCATGAGCCCACCGATCAACGTCAGCTTGCCGCCGCGTTCGGGGTCGAAGGTCAACACCCCGGGGACCTTCCGATCTTCTCGTCCGGGCAACCACCACCAACCGGTCTGCTCGTCAACGTTCATTCGGTACTCCGTTCAACATTCGCGTTGCGGCAGCCAGGCTCGCACGAGCCGGGCGAGCCGACACATTGTTTCTCGCTCGATGGTGGCGACCAGCGTCTGCGTCGGCCGGCTATTGCTCGCCCGCTGATCGCCAGGCGAGTTCGAACTCATCTCGCTCGATCAGGTAGTCGCTCCAGTCCTCGTCCGGGTCGTCGAGGCTGACCTGACCAAGGCCACCATACTGATCTTCCTCGTGGTCGTCTGCCCGTGCCGCTGTCATACGCCTCGACCTGGCGGACGGGCCAGCCGCCCTCGTCTACCTCCACGTACCAGACGGAGTGCCCCCAGGCGTCGAAGCCGTCACCACGCGACTCGTTCCAGCGGCGGCAATAGAGGCGCCTCATGGACGCAAGCGTAGATCCGCTGCGGTGCGCGGATCTGCCGCTGACAATGCGCGCCGGCCGTCGGCGCCCATCACTGAAGTGATCTCAACAGGTTCCAGGTAGGTATTTGTATTCGAAGTGGGTCAGGTGTAGTGCTGCGGCGACGATGCCACCGATACGGCGGGGGCTGGCGGTGGTATGCCGCAGGGCTTTCCAGCGTCCGATCAGGATCGCGAAGCCGCGTTCGCCTTGCCAGCGCAGGCCGCGAAGCAGCCGGTTGAAGGCGCGGTTGTCAACGTCGAGTCGATGGCCGTCGGCGGGTTGCTTGACCGGGGTCTTGATGCCGTGGCCTGCGCCTTCGTAGCCGGAGTCGGCCAAGGCGGGCAGGTCGAGCTCGGCGGCGGACCAGTGGAGCGCGGCGGTGACGCCCTGCTGCCGGGCGCAGGTCAGATCGTGCAGATGCCCGGGCATCGCGTCGGAGGTCCATACCGGTAGCCCGTCGGGGCGCATGACGGCTTGGATGTTCGCGCCGAAGTCGCGGTGTTTTCCGGAGTACCAGGCGTCGATCGTCTCCTGCTTCACGTTCAGTGTGGTCTCGGTCAGGCGGTCGCAGTCGAACAGTTTCCCATCCAGGATCACGTACGACCAGCCGTCGTCGGCGACCCGGCGCAGGGGGGTGTGCAGATCCTGGGCCTGTTCGGCCAGCACGGTGACTCCTTCGGCCAGGTACCGGTAGGCGGTTGCCCTCGAGACGCCGAAACCGGCGCCCAGCAGGGTCGCGTCCTCGCCTTTGCGGAACCAGACGAGCACCAGCAACGCTTGGTAGAAGCAGGTCAACGCGCGGGTACCGGACCGGGTGCCGCGGGCACGGCGTTCGGCGGCGAGTAGCCGGGCGAGGTACTGCACGACTTCCCTGGGAACGTCAACCATGGCACGATATGCGATCACGTGGGGTCCTCACCGTGTGGGTGATCTTGTGGTGAGAACTATCTACCGAGGGTGTCAGCCGGCCCAGCTTCGCGGCCGGGCTCTCGACGCTGCCGTCCGGGGCGTCGCCCGACGGTGATCGCCTGGGCACCGCAGGTCAGTCGTGGCGGTGACGCACGATGTAGTCGATGTAGCGGATCGTGTCCTCGCGGTCGTCCTCGCTGATCGAGTCCCACAGGTCCGCCAGCCAGTAGAGCGAGCCCGACAGCATCCAGGCCCACCCGCGCACCCAGGTAGCCTCGTCGAACCCGAGCGCCTCCCGGTAGGCGGCCCGCGCGCGGGCATCGAACAGGCTCCAGCCCGGCCGCACCTCGACCGCCGGATCGCCGCGGCCGAGACCGCCGAAGTCGATCACCCCGGTGAGCCTGCCCCGGTCGACCAGCAGGTTGCCTTCCAGGAGATCACCGTGCAGCCATACCGGCGGTCCGGGCCACTCGTCCACCGCCATCGCCTCGTCCCACGCCGCGGTCACCGCCCGCCCGTCGATCCGGTCGCCCAGCGCCGTGATCGACCGGCGGGTCAGCTCGTCCCGCTGCACCAGAGGTACGCCACGCTGAATCCCCTCCTTGACCGGCCCGCCCATCGGGTCGATCGCGATCATCGCGCGCACGAAGCCGGCGAGGTCGACGGCGAGGTCGACGAGGTCCTGCCCGGCTTCCGGATTGTGCCCGTCCAGCCACGGGACGACCGTCCACGGCCACGGATAGTCCCCGCCCGGCCGGCCGACCGCGACCGGCACCGGCACCGGCACCGGAAGATGCGGCGCCAGCCGCGGCAGCCAGGTCGCGTCGGTCGCCACCTGGTCGACCGCCCACTGCGCCCGCGGCAGCCGTACCGTCAGGGAATCACCCAGCCGGAACAGCGCGTTGTCGGTGCCGTTCAACGGCTGCGGAACGATCGGCAGGTCCGACCATTCGGGGAACTGCTCGTCGATCAGGGCGCGTACATGCTCGACAGCGACGACGATCTCTCCAGGGCGCATCGGCGCGACCGTAAAACCCGCTCGATCATCCTGTCAATCGAATTCGGACCACGCCGAACCCTGCGCCGGACCAACCGCTTGCACCTCGGCCTCGACCTCGGCGGCGAACCCGCCGGGTCCGCCGTCGGTGTGCATCCGACCGGCGAACACCTCGGCTGCCTCGCCGTCGTACCGACGCGATGGAGCGGTGCCGAACAAAGGACGGTCGGGATGCCGGTGGGCCGCGAACCATGGCCCCACGCCCACGTCCAGCGCTGTAAGGCCTCATCGCTTTCGCCCGTGTCGTACCAAGCAACACTCTCGCGTCGCTGAGATCAGCTCACTGTCCGTACGTCTGTCGGCTGTTGAGACTGGTCGGCTCCGTTGACCGGTCCTCCGTCTGGGACCGTGGTGGTCACCTGCTGTGGTCGCCCGGGTCGTAGGTCTTCCAGTTTCCGCCTGCCTCGGTCCACACCTTGGCGACGTGCTTGGTGTGGCCTGTCAATCGGCGGAGATCCTGCAGGCCACGTCTGCCTGCCCCGGGGACCCGGCAGCCGCCGGACATCCTCAGGTACTGGTCTCTCACCATCGTGCAACCCGAGCTGCCTTGATCGGAAGCAGGTCGCCGCTGCGTTACGCTGTGGGCTGTACCGCCGATGCTGGCTGCGGGCCGGTCGGGGATGAGATCCCTACCGTGCTGAGGAGCCGACGGTGGACTTTGAGATCCCTGGGACCCTGGAAGGTCTCGACCTCGACGCCCTGGCCCAGCTGGAGTCCCAGGCTGTGGCGGCGTTCGACACCCTGCGGGATGATTCGGCCCTGGACGCCGACGGCCTCGCCCGGCTGCGCGAGCTGGCCACGTTCGTCCAGTCGGTGCGCACCCAGCAGCAGCAGATCGAGCAGGCGGCGCTGCAGGTGGCCTCCGAGTTGGACGACCTGGACGCGGCCGTGCACGGCGCCGCCGATGCTCCCGATGGCGAGGGTGACGACGGCGACAACGACAATGACGCTGACAACGATGGCGACGGTGTCGGCGACGAGGGCGACGAACCTTCGGCGGAGGAGCACCAGGTCGAGGACGTGCCGGCACCGCAGCCGACGCCGGTCGTCGCTTCGCTGGCCCGCCGGGCGGCCCGCCGGCAGGCGAAGCCGAAGGTGACCAGCGCCGGCAAGTCGGCGGTCATCAAGGCGGCGGCCGACGTGCCGAACGTGCCGCACGGGCACGTGTTCTCCTCTGTGTCGGAGGTCGCGTCGGCGTTCGACGACAAGTTCGCCGGCTTCCCGCGCGGGGTGGGGGTCGCGACCCGCATCAAGCAGAACGTAGCCCGGGTGGAGCTGCCCGTCGACCAGGCGCTCGTCGCCGGGGGCAGGGGCCTGACCGACATGGAGCTGGTCGACCTGGCCGCCACGGAGTCGCGGCTGCCCGGAGGCAACCTGGTCGCGGCCGGCGGCTGGGGTGCCCCGTCGGAGACGCTGTGGGAGCTGTGCGAGGGCCTGGAGACGACCGAGGGTCTGCTGGACCTTCCGGGCATCACGATCCCGCGCGGCGGCGGTATCAAGGTGCCGTCGAATCTGGACTTCCGCGACCTGTACTCGGCGGTCGGCTTCGTGCAGACCGAGGCGGACAGCACCGCGGGCACGGACAAGCCCGCCTACCGGGTGCCGACGGTGAACTGGGCCGAGACGCGCCTCGAGGTGGACGGGGTGCAGATCGAGCAGGACATCGTGCAGAACGCGGTGTGGCCGGAGCTGACCCGGGACGTGGTGCGGCGGGCGCTGACCGCCCACGAGCACAAGATCAACGCGCGGCTGATCCAGCGCATGGCCACCGCCCCGGGCCAGTCGACGCAGTTCGCGCTGACCCTCGGCGGCGACGTCGACGGCGACGAGACGACCACCGCGTTGCTCGGCGCGGTGTCCCTGGCGGCGACGGACTACCGGTACCGCTACCGGCTGGGCCGCCGGCAGCTCCTCGAGTGCGTCGCGCCGCTGTGGCTGATCGACTGGATCCGGGCGGACATGAGCCGCCGGGCCGGGGTGAACTACCTCGACGTGACCGATGAGCAGATCACGGCGTGGTTCACCCGGCGGCACCTGCGGCCGCAGTTCGTCTACGACTGGCAGGACGGGTACGCCGACGCGGGCGGCAACGGCTTCGGTGGCACGGCGGCGCCGGGCCAGTGGCCGGCGAACATGGACCTGTTGATCTACGCGCCGGGCACGTGGGTGACGGGCTCCAAGCCGATCATCGACCTGTCGGCGGTGTACGACTCGACGAAGCTGAAGGACAACGAGTACATCGCCCTGTTCACCGAGCAGGCGACGCTGCTGGTGAAGCGGTGCTTCGTGTCCTACAAGGTGTCGGTGCCGCTGTGCCCGAGCGGCGTCACCGGGTCGACCGTCGCCTTCGACTGCTCCGCGGTCTGAGCTACCCGTTTGACGGGGCCGTGCCCGTGCGGCGCGGCCCCCGCCCCGAAGGAGGTGACGGGTGACGCAGCCCCTGGTGTACGTGGACGCCCCGGCGACGACGCCGTACAAGTTCGGGCTGTTCTCGGCGGCGGCCGTGGTCGACCCGGCCGACCAGCGCGAGTTCCAGGCCGGCGTGGAGTGGGAGCCGCTGTGCGTCGACGCCCCGGCGCCGACGAGCGTCGCGGCGGCGTCGGACCCGGACCGGGTGGCGATGGCGCTGCCGGACGGGGTGCCGAGCGTGCAGGCCGGGGTGATCCGGCTGTACGCCGGCCTGACCGGCCGGTCGACGGCCCGGCCGGACCTGCTGGAACGTGCCCGGCGAGCCCTCGGCGCGGTGGAGCAGCAGTCGCTGGAGCACTACGTGTGGACCGGCGAGGCGGGCAACGACGCGTACCTGGCGGACGCCGACACGGAGGTCCTGGCCGGCGCGGCGGCGGTGCCGCTGGAGGAGGGCGTGGGCCTGCTGGAGGCGCACATCGGGGACCGGGCGGGTGTGCTGGGCGCGCTGTGGGCTCCCCGGTGGACGGGCGGGTGGTTCGCGTCGAAGGCGTTGGCGCGAATCGAGGGTCCGCGCCTGGTGGCCCCGCTGGGCAACCCGATCGTGTTCGCGCAGACGACCGGCGTCGGCGCGGGTGGTGCGGCGCCGGCCGCCGGTGAGGCGTGGCTGTACGCGACGGGGCCGGTGATGGTGCGGCGGTCGGCGGTGTTCCTGCCGAAGCTGGCCGAGGCCCTGGACCGCACGGACAACGAGGTGTTCGCGGTCGCCGAGCGGTTCTACACGGTGGGGTGGAGCTGCGCGGTGGCGGCGGTGAAGGTGAAGCTGCCGGGCGTCCCGGCGTAGGAGGAGACATGACGCTGATCTACCCGAAGGACCGTGAGGACGCCCAGAACCTTGCGCAGCAGCTGCTCGACGCGGCCGGCGCGGAGCGGCACGACGAGGTGCGCACGACGACGGACGGCCCGATCGGGCTGGCGTTCGACGTGCCTGAGGACCTGGCGCAGAAGGTGCTGGGGCCGGGCGACGGCCGGCAGCTCGTCGAGACGCCGACCGAGGAGCCGGTCACCGCGCAGGGCACGTCGGCTGACGCCGGGGCCGACGGGTCCGGGGCGGACGCCAAGTCGACGGACGGTTCCTCCCAGCCGTCGACGAAGGCGTCCCGGTCGACCTCGCGCACGTCGCGGAGCTGACTGGTACCCCTCGCCCTGGGCCGCGCCGCCCCCCTGGTTTCTTCCCCGTGCCAGGTGGGGCGGTGCTTTTTGTGTGACCCGCTCCACGGCCCGCGGCGTACATAAAATTTGTACGCAAGCCTGAAATTTGCATACAATAAATATGTACGCAACGAGCTACCCCACAAGGAAGAGGGCAGGGAGATGTTGGAGAGCGGAGTGCACGGCCTCCTGGTTGAGTTCAAGGTCGAGGAGGAGGGCCGGGACCGGCACGGCCTGATCGCCCAGATGGCGCTGCGGGTGGTGCTCGCCGAGCAGCAGCTGGAGCGGCTGGCCGACGAGCTTCAGGCGGCGGTCGAGAAGGGCGTGGGCGACGCGCGGCGCGGCGACCTGCGGACGTCGGTGGCCGGCGGGCTGCTGGCCGCCGTGAGCGGCAAGGCGGCGGCGTACGACGCGGCGCTGATGCGGGTGGCCGAGCGGCGCGAGATCCTGGCGATGGCCGCCGAGCGGGTGCGCGCGGCGCGGGAGGCGGCCGAGGCGAAGCCGGCGCCAGAGCTGGCCGACGGCGACGAGGTGTCGTGGACGTGGGACGGCGAGAAGCGGACCGGCAAGGTCGGCGGGGTCGCGTCGGGCCTGGCGCGGATCGCCGAGCGCGACGGCGAGGTGTGGGTGCTGCCGATCGGCGAGCTGACGAAGGTGCCGCCGGCGAACGCGATGGAGCACGCGGACTGCCAGGGGTTCGACAACCAGGAGTTCTACTGGCACTGCTACACGCACGAGGTGTTCAACCAGCAGTTCTGAGCTGAGCGGGCCGACGCCCCTCGCGCCCCACGTGGGCGCGGGGGGCGTCGCCGTTGTGTGGCTCGCTCCACAGTCCGAGGCGTACATAAAACCTGTACGTCGGGCCTGGTGCCTAGATACAATGAATATGTACAGCAAGCCGCCCCGACTGCGTGAGGAGTGCCCGATGGCCCGCGAGATGAGCTACGAGATGACCCGGACGATCGAGGCGCTGGACGCGCTGACGGCGAGCATCCGCGAGCGCCTGGTGGGCCGGCGAGGGCCTGTTCCCGCGCGAGACGGAGGAGCAGGAGCGTGCCCGCCTGGCCCACAACCGGCGGGTGCGGGAGCACAACGCGCGGGTGCTGGCCGAGCGGGAGCGCCTGGAGGCTGCCCGCCAGCGGCGCGAGAACGAGCGCGAGGCGGCGAAGGTGCGCAAGTCGATGTGCGGGGAGTGCTTCACGGTGCTGCCGGCGTCGGGCGTGTGCGGCAACTGCTGCTGGCCGAGCTGACGAGAGAGAGGGAGTCGACCATGAGCGTGACCGTGCGCGCCGAGCTGATCGAGCAGGTCCCGCCCGCCGAGCTGTGGCAGGTCGTGCCGCTGAGCGACGTGGAGGAGGGCGACGTCGTGTCGTTCGACCTGGCGGCGCTGGCCGAGCGGCGGCGGGAGAGCGTGCCGCGCGTCGACTGGACCGAGGTGTTCGCGCAGGCGCTGGCCGTGCGGGTCATCGAGGAGCTGGGCGGCTGGCGGCAGCTGCACACGTACGACCTCACCTGCTCCACGGTGGGGGGCCTGCCCGAGATGGAGGTGTTGCGGCTGCGCTGAGCCGTCCGAGCGCCCCCGCAGCCGACCTGGCTGCGGGGGCGCTGCCGTTCCCGCCGGCGGGCAGGCCGCCGGCAGTTCACGTGGAGGAAGAGCATGACGACGACAATGGCGCGGCGCGCGAACGCCGTGCCCAGCGACCCGAGGGAGCACGCGCGGGCGATCGCGGAGGCGGTCGACGAGGCGTGGCACAGCCGGTACGGCGGCTCGCGGATCGAGGTGCCGATGAGCGTGGTGGCCGCCCTGGCGCTGGTGGCCCGGGAAGCGCCGGAGCCCGACCAGCTCGCGCGGCTGGAGGAGGCGGCGGAGCGCCTCGACCACGAGGGCTTCTGGCTGCTGGTGCAGCGGCTGTGGTGCGAGTTCGCGGCGCTGCGGCCGGACCTGAACCCGCGGACGAGGCACCTGTGGTACTGGATCGACGAGGAGCCGGACGAGACGACGAAGCGGGCGGTGCACGCGGTCGGCCAGGCGGCGCTGCGGCGCGGGGTGTTCGGCCGGTTCGGGCCGGAGGGCTGGGGCGACACGGACCTGCTCGGGATGCTGTTGCAGACGATGAAGAGCCACGGCGGGCGCAAGGGCATCGGGCAGTTCCTGACGCCGGAGAGCGTGACGCTGCTGCTCGGCCGGATGGTCGCGCCGGAAGAAGGCGCGAAGGTCCTGGAGCCGTGCGCCGGGACGGGCACGATGCTGCTCGGCGCGGCGCAGGCGATGCGGGAGAACGGGCTCGACCCCACGACGTGCGAGTGGTGGGCCAACGACCTCGACCCGCTGGCGGCGGCGTTGTGCGCGGTGAACCTGCACCTGTGGGGCCTGGGCTGGCGGGTGGTCGTCGGCTGCGGCGACGGGTTGCAGGACGCCTGGATGCACGAGGCGCTGCGGGACCGCCAGGTGGCGATCGACGAGATGCAGGCGGCGTGGCGGCAGGCCAGGCAGATCGTCGCGGTGCGGCAGCTGCTGGACCTGCCGACGCCGGAGAGCGAGCTGTCGCGGCACCTGCGGCGGGCGGCGCCGAAGCC